>JBDIWM010000001.1 GCA_039638595.1 Atribacterota bacterium | reverse complement strand
GGGGTGATAGAGCACCCCTTCCAACAAGGGGAGGTTGAATCTATTATGTAGGAGATAGTTTATGACGATATCTCCTGCGATATTAAATAGTTTTTGGTCTCTATCAGCAATACGGACTGGGTGGAGAAGAGCGATATGGAGGACCTCATGGAGGACAACGAATTTTTTTTCTTTATTTGAGAGTTTTGAAAAATATATTGGGTTTATATATATTTTATCCCCATCCGTTGCGGCGGTGGGGATTAATTCCGCTGTCACGATAGGGGTTTGAGCGAGAATTGCACCGAAGAAGGGATGTTCTAATAAGAGGTTTACTTTAATCTTTTTTATTTCTTCCATTATATTCATATTTAACCTCCTTTATATATATATTATTTCATTTTTAGTAGGCTATAAAGGGATTAAGAAGGAACAGAGAGGAAAAAAAGAAAGGAAAAGAAAGAAAAGAAAAGGAAAAAGAAAGGAGAGGGGAGGAAGAAGAAGGAGAAGAGCCCTCTTTAGAACGCTTGGCTTTGGAAATGGGAGTACCGGTGGAAGAAGTAATCTGGCTTATAGAGCGGGAGAAGAGCAGTTTTTTACTCTCTTTGGAAGCGGAAAGAGAAGCTGAGGGCTTTTTTGGGGAGGGACAAAAAGGTATCTTGAATCCGGAAGAGTTGCTGGAGAAAAAAGAACTAATAGCCCATCTGGGAAAGGCCATTGATGAGCTTCCGGAACGAGAAAAACTCGTTCTTACCCTCTACTATTTTGAGGGGTTAACGCTGAAAGAAATTGGAAGAGTTTTATCTATTGGAGAATCAAGGGTTTCACAGGTTCTGGCTCGCACCATTGCCAAATTGCGGGTAAAACTTGAAGGGTGGGGTAAGAAAAGCTATGGGTAATGGAAGACCTTTGAGTGAGTTAGAGCGGGAGGGTTATTTTCAGCTGATGGTATCAGGAGACAGGATGAAAGCCGAATTGGTGGTGAAAAGGACACTTGCTGAAGATGACCTCAAGCTGTATGAGGATTTGGTGGATTTTTTAGCCCAGAAAGGAATCTGTTTTGGTCTTACTGATGAAGTGAAGAATGGTTTAGAACTTTTAAAACGCACCAGTACGTATCTTTTGGCGGAAGGGATTCGTCCTCAGAAGGGAAAAGATGGAACGGTACGCCTTCTCTTTGAGGAGGAAATTAAGCGGGAGTTTCAGGAAGATGAGGAGGGACGGATTGATTTTTATGATTTTATGCGGGTTCCGCAGGTGCTTCCAGGGGAAGTTCTGGCGGAACTCCTGCCTCCAGAGGAGGGAGTTCCAGGAAAAGATGTCTTTGGTCGGGAGGTGCCTGCTCCCTTAGGAAAGCCAGCAAAAATTGTGGTGGGAAAAAATGTAGAGCTTTCTCCTGATGGAAGTAGAGCCATAGCTAGAGCGGCAGGAAGACCGGTGGTGGTTGGGAAGGCTATCTCGGTTTTGCCCCTCTTTGAGGTGGATGGAAATGTGGGGGTGGGTACTGGAAACATTTCTTTTGTAGGGTCAATTCTGGTGCGTGGTGACGTGGAGAGCGATTTTGTCGTGGAGGCGGAAGGGGATGTTGAAGTGTGGGGTAATGTGGAGGCAGCAAAAATCGTTGCTGGTGGTAATGTGCGGATACGAGGGGGAGTCTTTGGAAAAGATAGGGGAAGCATTCAGTCCAAGGGGAACCTTCAAGCCAGAGTGCTGGAGAATGTATCGGTTGAAGCTGAAGGAGATGTGGTGGTGGAACGTGCCATCCTTCACAGCAAAGTTTTCGCCAAAGGAAATGTCATTGTACGTGGAAATCCTGGAGCAATCATAGGGGGTGTCATCAAATCGGGTGATGTGGTTTGGGCGAGAACCCTGGGTTCTTCAATCGGCGCTCGCACCGAGGTCATCGTGGGTATCGATCCTGCCCTGCACGACGAGTATCGGAAAATTCAGGAAGACCTCAAAAGGATTCAAGGGGAAATTCAGGAAGCTGAAAAGGTCTTTCGGCTTATTCTGGTAAAACAGCAGGCAGGAATAGAATTGGATGAAAGAACGAGACAAGTCTTAGATAAGGTCAAAAAAGGATATGAGCTAGCTCAGGAAGGGAAAAAGTTTCGTGAGGATCGGCTGTTAGAGCTTGAAGGGATTTTTGAAAACCATAGAGGGAAGATATTGGTGGAAGAGAAGGTGTATCCCCAGGTACGGGTCACCATCGGCCGTTTTACCTACATCGTGCGCGACGAAATTCAGTACGTTTCCTTCAGTGAGAAAAACAAAGAAGTGATGATTGGATCTTTTGAGCGACCTAAACTTAGTAAGAGGTAGAATCGCATGGTAGATCCGGTGAATATGCAGAATATCGTGGTGCGATCTCCGGAAATCGCCAAAGTGCAAAGGGTGCAGGACGAAAAATCGTCGCTCCAGGCACAGGCCTTTTCGGCTGAATTGCAGCGACAGGCCCAGAGAGCTGAAGAAACTGTGGATTCGCACCAAAAGACGTACCATTACGATAAAGATCAGCAGAAACAGAAAGACGGCACGCCGCTTTCTAAAAACAGAGGCAAAAGAGATCAAAAAGAAGAAAAAAGGTTAGAAGATGGTGAATCGGGTCATCTCATCGATGTGAAAGCCTAAGGAGGTCATGAACTTGATTAAAAATATTCTGGAAAAAGCTTTGCGAGATTTACTTCCAGAATTGTATCAGGCAAAGCCAGATTTGTGTCGTTGCAAGCAATGTGAGGACGACGTTCTGGCACTGGCTTTGAAGGCTTTGCCACCCAAGTACGTTTCCCGAGAAGAGGGGGAAGTGTATACTCGTTTAGAGCTCGAGAGTCCTCAATTTCAGGTTGACATGTTCGAGGCTTTGCTCATGGCCGCAGAAAAAGTGATTGCTCGTCCTCGCTGTGGTTTAGGGTTGGGCAAAAACGTCAATCCAGGGGGAAATATAGGTGAAACGAACAAAAATGAAAAAAGCAATTCCGCACAGGAGACCGAGTAAAAGTTTAGTTCCTTGAGAGAATCTCATCCGTTCGATTTCTTTTTCAAAGGTGCCTCCCACAATACCTGAAAAGAGGGTCACCGTTAAAGCCCAGAATAGTTCAAGGATAAGCGATGGCGTTCTCCCCCATAAGGCTGGCCCCAGGTACCATACTACAAAAATCACCCAGGGAATAAGGAAGGTAGAAAGCGCCCGAGAGAAGAGAAAATTGGGTACTCGATGTGAACGTGAAAACCAGAAATATTCAAAGAAGCTGACGGATAGGTAAGCAAAAAAGCCCATTTTCAGATGTTCAAAAACCGATTCACTGACTCCACAAATGGGTTTCAGGAAAGGAACTTGAGTGGTCTCGTATCCAAAGTGGAGCAGGCTATATATCCCAAGGTAGAAAAGCGCCTTTAAAAAGATATTCATCGTATTCTCTCTCCTTTTTAGACATTATATACCCTTTTTCAGAAAGAGTTGAGAAACCCTAAAGGAAATGGTATACTTTTTCCATCCGGAGAGGTGGCCGAGTGGCTGAAGGCAATCGCCTGCTAAGCGATTAGGCGGGTTAAAACCGCCTCGTGGGTTCGAATCCCACCCTCTCCGCCAGTAGAAAAAAGAAAGTGTTGAATTACATATAGACCATATCAAATAAAATCCGCCGTTGAAATGGCCAGACACTTTACACCCAACATAATTAAAAAATACTTAAACAAACAGAGATAGGAAAGAAAATGTTTATTAGTTTTTATAAATTGGCTAAAAGTGAAGGAAATGAGGAATTAAAAAATTTTTGTATCAATGTTTTGGAAATCTATGAAAAACATAATATAACGGTTATATAATTTGGAAAAGATAAAATTATGCCAATACCAGGCTATCAATCAATAATGCTTCTTCTTCTCAAATTTGCTTCTGATCGGAGAGAGCATTCAATTAGAGAAGCCATCGGAGCTTTAGCTAATTTTTTTAAATTAGATGAACAGGAAAGAAAAGAGGTTTTGCCAAGTAGTCAACAGTATGTTTTTGATAATCGTGTTGGTTGGGCGCGAACATATTTAAAAAAAGCAGGCTTGCTTGTGTCAACACAAAGAGGATTCTTCAAAATCACTGATTTAGGGTGAGATGTTTTAAGTAAAAATCCGCAAGAAATAAATATTAATCTTGAACAATTTCCACAATTTGTTGAGTTTAGAAATGTTTGTAGAGAAAAGGAAGAAGTACAAAAAGAAGAATTAGAACAGACACCACAAGAAATGGTGGAATATGGTTATCAAAGAATTAAAAGAGATTTGGCTCAAGAATTGTTAAACCTAGTAAAACGATTATCTCCACGATTTTTTAAAAAACTAGTTATTGACTTATTAATTAAGATGGGTTATGGCGGTTCATTAAAAGATGCTGGCAAGGCCATTGGTCAAAGTAGAGATGGTGGTATAGATGGAATAATAAAAGAAGACAAATTTGGTCTTGATGTTATTTATATCCAAGCAAAAAGATGAGATAATGCAGTAGAATCGAAAGAGGTCAGGGATTTCGTTGGCAGTTTAGCCGGAAAATACGCAAGTAAAGGAATATTTATTACAACCTCAGGTTTTAAAAAGATGCTTTTGATTATGTTAAGACAATTCCCCATAAGGTTGTTTTGATTGATGGAGAAATGTTAACTCAATTAATGATTGAAAATGATATAGGAGTTTCGAAAATAACTAGTTACGACATTAAAAAGATAGATTTCGATTATTTTGAAGAAGAATAATTAGGAGAATTTGCTATCAAAGAAAAAAACCAGTTATGATTTTTCTTGTGGGCTATTGCCCACAAGAAACTTGGAATCGTCCTTTTCGCTTCCGCTTTCGGGCGAGGCGGGCGGAAGGGGTTCAGGGGAATCCCCGCCGAGCCCGTTAAGTATGTACCAAATAATGTTCGCAATTTACTCTTAGTAAACGCCGGAGACTCCTTTTGAACACAGAGATGACCTTACTTAAGTGAAAAGTCATCCCTCTTTGAACAATTACTCGATCCATTCACCTCCTTTTTCGGTAATATGGAAGATAAAAATAAAGAGAAGAATATGGCCTTTCTATTCGGTCATCTGTTCTGTTATTTAGTTATTTGTGAGTCGTCGGGCTGTGGATCTGTGGTCAACCCGCAGGGTTATCCATCTATCCACAGCCTCTTTCTTTAGGCTGTCTTTAGGAGCTCCGTTTGTTGCTGTTCAATGGCTTCAGAGCTAATGTACTATTTACTACTCATCCAGTCTTCAGCGTACTCCATGAGATAACTGGTGACCAATTGGAGATAGGAATCGGTGGTGGGAAAGATCCCAACTACTCGGGTTCGGTGACGAATCGCTTTATGAATCCGCTCGAGTGAATTGGTTGAAGAGGTCTTTCGTTGGTCAAGGTGAGGGAAAGCCAGGAATTGTAGCGAGTCTTCTGGCCCTTCCTCTAAAAGAGCAATAGCCTGGGGGAAGCGATCTCGGTACTCCTGGATGACCAACGGAGTATCCCGTTTCGCACGCTCTTGGTTCGGTTGATTCCAGATTTGTTTCAGCTTCGCAGCAAAGGATTCTTTTCCTCTATGAGGGATATGAACCAATATATTTCGCATAAAGTGTATTATACACCGTTGCCAACTTGATCCGAAGAAACATTTCTGAGTGGCATTTTTGGGGCCGCTATGAGCATCGGAGACACAGAGCCAGATTTTTTCCACTCCTCGGCTTTTGAGCTGTTCAAAGAGATAAGCATAGGTATCTTCTGGTTCAGCATACATGGGTTCGACCGCTAGGATCTCTCGGTTTCCTTCCTTGGTAATACCTTGGACGACAGCAATAGCCGTGCTGATGACCTGTTTTTCACAGTGAACTTTCTCATGGAGGGCATCAACCCAGATAACGGGGTATGTTTTTTCCACAGGACGGGCACGGAACCATTCGATGTGTTCGTTGAGGTCTTTGGTGATTTCTGAAACTTGACCAGCAGAGAGGGATTCAATCCCTAAGCTTTGGGCGAGGCGCTCCATTTTTCGAGTAGAAACGCCATTGATAAAGGCTTCTTGAACCACCTGAAGGAGAGCTTGTTCCGATCGTTTCCTTTCGGTAACAAAGAAAAGAATATAGTCCCCTTTACAGAGCTTTGGAACGAGGAAATAGATGATTCCAGGCCTGGTATCAAATCGTCTGACTCGGGTTCCGAAAGAATGGTGATACGGGTGAGACAATGTTCTCCCTTTTGAGCTCCTCCTTTGTTTTCAGCCTCCAGTTTCATGAGTTCATTGGTCAGCCATTCGAGCATAGCATAAAGCGGATCAGGTTCAGCCATGAATTCAATGAGCATTTTTGAGAAATGGCGTATGATTCTTATGAGCCATCGGATATTCCCACTTGATGAAGTTTTGCAGTACATGCAACCTTCATTTTGGAGTCTCCGGTGGCTTTTTTTCAAGGTGCGAAATTGCGAACTTTAGTATAGTTTATCGTAGTTTTCAGGGTTTTTATTTTCCCAGAATACATATAACTTGTCATATAACAAATGCTACAAATTATTGACAAGTAGTGTTCACTCTCTTATACTTTTTGAGAGAGGACGGTCTGGAGACGTAAAAAAGGCCTTAACTTCTCACAAGAGTGAGAAGTTAAGGCCTTTTTTACTTGTCTAATGTGGGATACAGGTGAATAGAGGATAGTGTTTCTTCAAACTTGGGAAAATAAAGGGGAATAGGTTATGAGATATTTTTTTCTATTATCTTTTGTTCGCTTTTTTGGTCATTCTCATCATTTTTCCCATGTACTGGACTTTTGCCCTTTCTGTCAAAAACCATCGGGATATCACTTCTGCTACGCCCAAGTTTGTTTTTCAGCCTACTGTAATAAATTATCGGGGTCTCTTTACTGGCGAGACGGGAACGACTTCTTTACCGGCCTCCAAGCCTAATTTTCCGCGTTATTTCCTGAACGGAGTTATTATCAGTGGAGGAGCAACCCTCCTTGCCATGCTTGTAGGTATGCCGGCTGCGTACATCCTTACCCGGGCTCACTTTAAGAAAGAATCCACTCGTGAAAATCTGGCTTTCACCCTTCTCAGTTTCTGGTTTGGTCCCGAGATGGCGATTACTTTGTCGTTGTATCGGATATATCAACGGGTTAGTCTTCTGGATACGTATCTGGGGTCGATCATGGTCTACCAGCTTATCGGTATTCCCTTTGTGGTGTGGATGAGCAGGAGTTATTTTCTTGATATTCCGGTTTCCATTGAAGAAGCATCGCTCGTTGACGGGGCGAGTCGATTCCAGACCTTTGTTCGAGTTGTACTGCCCCTGGCAAAAGGGGGATTGGCAGTTACAGCTCTTTTAACTTTTATTTTTTGCTGGAATAGTTTTGTGTTCGCTCTGGTGGTGGGTGGAGAGAAAACCATGCCGGTCACCACTGGTTCTCTGGGTTTTATCCGGTACGAAGCGGTACTGTGGGGGCAAATGAGCGCAGCTATTATTGTTTCGGCTGTGCCGGCCATCGTTTTGGCTTTGTTGCTCCAGAAGCACATCATTCGAGGTCTTACGTTCGGTTCGGTGAAAAGATAAAGGGGGAGATAACAATGGGTAAATGGATGTTGCTCCCGGCAATTGTTATACCAATTCTTGTAGGTGTCATCCCTTTTGCTCTTGGAGTGTCGCTTTCTTTTACTGACTGGAGACTGGCTTATCCGACGAATAGTTTTATTGGTTTTGAAAACTATCTTTTTCAGGATCGCAATTTATGGCTCGCAGTGCTCATTTCTTTTGAGTACGTCTTTCTGGCCGTTTCAATTGAATTACTTCTTGGAAGCTTGATCGCTTTTTTGCTCAATAAAAATACTCGAGGACAGTGGTTTTTCCGGTCCATTATTGTCATCCCTCTCACTGTGGTACCAGTACTCCTGGCGCTAATGTGGAAGCTCATGTTTTCCACGTCTGGGGAGTGGTAAATTATCTTCTAGGTTTTTTGGGGATTGGCTCTGTGGCCTGGCTGGCAGATTCATCGGTTGCTCTTGCCACCTTAGCTTTTATCGATGCCTATATCTATACGCCTTTTGTAGCGCTTATTCTATTCGCTGGTTTACAAAATCTTCCTCGGGATCCTTACGAGGCGGCGGTGGTAGATGGAGCATCGGGTTGGGATAGTTTCCGGTACATCACTTGGCCCCTCATGAGACCATTCGTCCTTGTGGCGGTTATGTTTAGGTTGGTGGTCTCGTTCAAGGTGTTCGACATTATTTATGCCACAACGAGTGGTGGACTGGGAAATGCAACGACTAACCTGCATCTGTGGAGATACTTAAACGCCTTTCGATATGGAGATATGGCCTATACGATGGGCGGAGCTGTGATTTTATTTGCAATTATTTATGCTTTCATGAATGTTTTTGTCCGAATGTGGAAAAGGGCAACGGCGTACATGCAGAGTCTTGCCTCGTTTATGGGGGAAAAGGAGGTGATTGTAGACATTTAGGAAGAGATCGAGCGTATTTAACTGGAGAGGCTTTGAAAATAAATTTGAAAATGGGGGTGCAGTGTTTATGTTTAGAAAAATGTCTATGTTGTTGATTTTGGTTTTGTGGTGTTGTGGATTGGGAGTCTAGCTTTTGCTCAAGGGGAACTTGATAAAGCGGTTTTTGAGAATGCGAAGGTTAACTGGCGGCAGTTTGAGGGAGAAACCATCAATCTTTTACTGTGCAAACACCCTATGCAAGCTACGTTTGAAGCGCTGATTGGTGAATTTGAAAGTTTAACCGGGATTAAGGTTAATACGTTGGTTTTACCGGAACAACAATTTTTTGAAAGACAAACGGTGGTTCTGACTGGAAAGTCGCCAGAATTTGATATTGTCATGTCTTCTCCAATGCTGAACTGGAAATTCATTTCTGGAGGCTTTTTGGAACCACTCAATGCGTATCTAGAGGATCCCTTCCTTACCGATCCCGCATTTTACGACCTTAACGATTTCTTTCCGATGACCATTGAGGCCAGTAAGGTGGCGGGTAATCTATATGCGATTCCATACCAGGTTGAAGCCTACTGTCTTTACTATCGTTCTGACATTCTGGATAAGTACGGTGTAACGCCTCCGGAGACTCTTGACGAGCTTTACGAGGCTACTAAAAAAGTCAAAGCAGGCTTTGATGCCGATGGGATCACGGACATGTTGCCGTATACATGCCGGGGGGTAAAGGGGGCTGCACGGTTAACTCTGCGTATCTGAGTCTCTTTACCTCTTATGGTGGCAAAGATTTTGACGAAAGCGGTAATCCGAGTATTTATAGCGAGGCAGTGGTTCAGATGTCTGACCTCTGGACGAAGCTCCTGAGAGACTTTGGTCCAAAGGATTGGCCAACTCTCGACTGGTACGATGTGAAAGATGCCTTTGCTTCTGGAAAGGCTGTGATGCAGATTGATGCAGACCACTGGGGAGCAGAGCTGGAAGATCCAGCTTTTAGCCAAATTGTTGGAAAGTGGAAGGCAATTTATGTTCCTAAGGGACCGGCTGGGATTGAGTCCAACATCTGGGCCTGGTCTATTGCCATGAACGCTGCGTCTCAGCACAAGAAGGCGGCCTGGTTGTTCATGGAGTGGGCATCTAGTAAGCCAGTCACGCTGGTTGCTTCGGCAAAATACAACAACCAGACTCTGGTTCGGAACTCAGTCTGGAACGATCCACAAATCGTTGAACGGACTAATGCTTGGGGGCAGGGGACCTGCCGACCGGTGGTGAGTAAGAATCTGGAAGAGTACGCTGCATTACGGTGGACTTCAAATTCTAACACGTTTGTTCTGAGTGAGATGTGGCAGGAGCACCTGCATAAGGTATGGAGCCAGGAAATGTCAGCTGATGCAGCGATCAAAGAAGTGGAAAACCGTGTCAAGAGGTTAGCTCCACCGAAAGAGTGGTTGAAGAAATAGGTGCTTTTAAGGGGCCTGAGCGCTCGGGCTCCTTATTTTTGAGGGCGACAAGACTTAATCTAAAAATGGTAAGGGTAAGTTGAAGTCCGTTTTAGATTATGTAGTATTTCCACTGGGAGTTTGCTAAAATAGAAAATGTGTGGTTACCAAAAGTGCTGGGAGAAAGCAGTATCTGATTCTCGTTCGGCACATCGCTGGGTAAGCCGGATTGAAAGGCGATGGTTGCATTTCCTTTTTTAGGGTTTATTTGTTGTGATTATTGTTTCTCTGGTATCTGGTTTACGGTTGAGTGAGTGATGGAATTGGGAAAATATACGCTTTGGTACAAACGTTACCGGAGCGTGGTTGATTATAATCAGGCGTTGGATTTACAGAAAAAACTCTGGGAATATGTGGTGCAAAATGATTTGCCTGGAGTTCTGCTTCTCCTTGAACATCCGCCAGTTTTTACTCTGGGCCGCTCGGCGTCAAGAAAAAATCTTCTGGTGAGTGAGGAGATTCTGCGGCGAGAAGGAATAGAGGTTTACGAAGTGGAGCGGGGTGGAGATATTACCTATCATGGTCCAGGACAAATTGTGGGGTATCCTATCGTCAATCTGCGTTTCTGGCAGAAAGATGTTCATGCTTTTCTGCGGGCACTGGAGGAAGCCTTAATTCTTTTTCTGCGTCGTTCCCATGTGGAAGGTTTTCGATATCCTCCTCATACCGGCGTTTGGGTGAACAGAGAGAATCCAGAGAAGATTGCTGCCATTGGTATTGCGGTACGACGCTGGGTTACGTACCATGGGTTTGCGCTGAATATTTCCCCAAATCTTACCCATTTTCAGTACATTATTCCCTGTGGGATTCGTGATAAGGGGGTCACATCCCTTGAACATGTTGCCGGAAATAGGTATTCTTGGGAAGAGCGGTATATCATGAAGAAGGATATTGCGGAGGCCATAGGAGTGGTTTTGGGTTTTGCAGTGCAAGAAGTGCAGGAAGATTTTGGGATTGTTTTGGGTAAAGGAGTTGCCCTATGAGTGAATTGCCCTCCTGGATTAAACGGCGATTTCCGGCTTCGCACGGGGACAACGTAGAAGTGGTACTCCGTTCTTTAGCCTTGCATACGGTCTGTGAAAGTGCTCGCTGTCCGAATATTGGTGAATGTTTTGGAAGGGGCATGGCGACGTTTCTCATCTTGGGGGAGATCTGTACAAGAAACTGTGGTTTCTGCGCAGTGAAAAAGGGTCAACCATTACCGCCCGATCCGAAAGAGCCGATCCGGGTGGCACAGGCTGCCAGGGCGCTTGCGCTCAAGCATGTAGTGGTGACTTCGGTGACTCGAGATGACCTTCCCGATGGAGGAGCCGGGCATTTCGTCCGGGTTATCAAGGCGTTGCGAATGGCTCTTCCTTTGGCAACTATTGAAATTCTCACTCCTGATTTTCAAGGTCGGGAGGAATCCCTAACGGTTTTTCGGAGAAATCTTCCTGACGTGTTCAACCATAACGTGGAGACGGTTCCCCGTCTTTACCCCACCGTGAGACCGAAAGCACAGTATGAACGTTCTCTCTTTGTTCTGCAAAGATTTAAAGCGTTGTTTCCCTCGGTTTTGACCAAATCCGGGTTTATGGTGGGTTTGGGTGAAACCGAAAAGGAGGTCCTTGCGGTGTTATCCGATTTGCGAAGGGCCGACTGTGACGTTGTGACCATCGGGCAGTATCTGCGTCCCTCGATGAACCATCTCCCGGTTAGGGAGTATATCCCGCCCTCAAAGTTTGCCTTTTATGAAGAGAAGGCCTATGAGCTTGGTTTCCGGGGAGTGGCCAGTGGTCCTTTTGTGAGGAGTTCGTATCGTGCGGAACACTTTATGGAGGCAAAATGATGCTTTTTTTAGGAGCACTCTTTTTGGTTGTCTTTATTGTCTTTTTTTTCTGGCTCTTTCCGCTCTTTTTCCATGGTATCCCCTGGCAGCCGACCGATATGAAAAGGGTACGGAGGATGCTGGAAATGAGTGGGCTTAAGCCCGAGGAAATACTCTATGACCTGGGATGTGGAGATGGAAGGATTCTGGTCTGTGCGGCACGAGAATATGGGGCTCAGGCGGTGGGAGTGGAGTTGAACCCGTGGCTTTATCTTTTGGCAATCCTGCGAGTATTTTTTTCTGGTTGTATTTCGCGAGTACGGCTCATTTTTGGGAATCTTCACACTGTTCCTCTTCATGGGGCTGATGTGGTCACTATTTTCCTTTTTTCTCACGTCAATGAACGTTTGCAGGAAAAGTTTCACCGAGAACTGAAAGATGGAGCAAGGATTGTTTCCTACGTATGGAAACTACCTTCCTGGGTTCCTGTGGCATCTGATAGTGAATACAACCTCTATCTTTATGTGAAAGGGAAATGATATCTGGGGTGAGATAGGTGCAGAGAGAAAAGGAAAATCGAATCCGGTGGATTACAGGGACAGCGCTCCTTTTTGCTCTGGTGCTCGTGATTCAAATGCTGGGTTTCCCGCAGCTGGTAACGGGGCCGCTGGTCAATATGGTTTTACTCTTAGCCACCATTTTCCAAGGCATTGGGAGCGGGGTGATCATTGGTTTTTTCACTCCCTGGATAGCGTTTTCAAGAGGTATTCTTCCTCCTCCTCTGGCACCGATGATTCCTTTTATCATGGTGGGGAATGCCGTGCTGGTGATCATCTTTGGCGCTTTTTTGACCAGGCGCACCTTCCTTTGGAAAATCGTCGGTATTATTGCTGGTGCTCTGGTAAAGTACCTTCTGCTTTCTCAGGCTGTCACGTTTCTGGTGAAGGTTCCGGGTCCTGTGGCACAAGCAATGCAGATTCCACAACTCGTCACCGCCCTTTTAGGTGGAACGCTGGCGCTGGGTTTGGAGCAAGTCTTACGTCGGACTTTGGTGCAAAGGTGAAGGGAAAAGAGGAAGGGTAAAAAAGAACGTTGTGCCCTGGTTGAGCACACTTTCCACCCAGATTTTCCCTCCGTGATGTTCGATAATTTGTTTAGTAATGGCAAGGCCAAGACCCGTTCCTCCACTTTCCCGGGAACGGGACTTCTCCACCCGGTAGAAGCGCTCAAAAATGTAAGGAAGGTCCTGGGGAGGTATACCTGAGCCATGGTCACGCACAAAGAAAAGAAGATTCCGTTCCTGAATTCGTCCGCTGACGGTGATGGAACTTCCCGGCGATGAAAAGAGAATGGCGTTGTGGAGGAGGTTGGTGAAGACCTGTTCCAGCCGGTCTTCGTTTCCCAAAACCGGAGGAAGATTGTCTTCGAGTTCTTCTCGAATGACAACCTGGCGTGTTGAGGATAGAGGGGAAAGTTTGGCGATAACCCGATGAACTACCTGGCACACTAAAACACCTCCCATCTTCCACTGGATTTTCCCAGATTCCATAAGGGAAAGGTCCAAAAGGTCATGGATGAGTCGGGAAAGACGGAGCGTTTCGCTGTGAATGAGAGGGAGATATTTTTCTTTAAATTCTTCCAGAGAAATGACCTGGTCAATCGCTGCTTCCAGAAAACCCTGTATGGAGGTTAGAGGTGTACGCAATTCGTGGGAAACATTGGCAATGAATTCTCGCCGCAATCGGTCTACTTTGCGCAGTTCGGTAATATCCTGAACGACAGCAACAGCGCCTTTGGCGGTCCCATTTTCCTTGAGAGGAGTAATATGGAAAATAACGTACTTATCCCCAAGACTCACTTCCTTTTCTTGTTCCTGGCCCGTCTTGAGGACTTCTTCGAAAAGTATTTCAATTTCCTCTCCAAGATGAAGGTCCCGGAGATGGGATATGGCTTTTTCCTGGATGGTCAGTGTTTTACGAAAGGTGGGATTCATAGAAACGATGTTTTTTTCTCCGTCGATGGCAAGGACACCTTCGGACATGTGGAGAACGATGTTTTCGGTACGATCCTTTTCTTCTTGGAGTTTTCTGATGGTTTCCTTTAGAGCTTCGGAGAGGATATTGAAATCCTGAGCCAGTTGACCAACTTCATCCTGGGTCTCAATTTTGATTTTTTCCTGAAAGTTTCCCCGAGCAAGCTGTCGGGCAACGGTGCTCATCTTTTTAAGGGGACGGGTTAGGGAGGAGGAGGATAAGAAAGCGACAAACAAAGAAAGCCCAAGAGAGATGAGGCTGGAGAAGAAGAGGAAGTACTCTACGGTTTTAATGGTGGTTTCCACGCTGGTTAGGGGGAGAGAAAGAATGAGTGCGGCAACTATTTTCCCTCTCCTCTCAAGGGGAAGGGCAACACTCAGGATGTTCTGACGAAGCACAGGATGGAAATTTTGCCAAGAGGCGTATTCTCGCCTTGCAATTTTTTCCCAAATCTTTTGGGGCAAATCGGTTTCGGCAACTTTGCCCCACATGCGACGCATAAAACCTCGAGGGGGAAGGAGCCGCTCTCGTAGCAAGTCCTCTTTACTCATTATGTTGATGAAAATCCCCTCCCGTGCCAGTTGACGTGCAACCTCAGAGACTTCAAATCGGAGATCAGGGTTCTGGGTGAGGATATCGACCAGGCTTTCTCCTCGCTTCATCAGCTCTTTTTCTTGAAGTGAAAAATAGTAGCGGCTGAAAAGGAGTGAAAGGCTGAACCCCAGAATGAAGTACGATACCATGATGACCAGAAGATGGGAAAAGAGGAGTTTGGCGAAGAGACTTTTTCTCATCAGGACTCAATCTCGAATTTATACCCGTATCCCCAGACAGTCTTGATGCAGGGAGGAGCACCAGCTTCTTCTAGCTTTTCCCGAAGGCGCTTGATGTGTGTGTCTACTGTGCGGGTATCTCCAGCAAAGTCGTAATCCCATATAAGTTCTAAGAGTTTTTCCCGATTATAGGCACGGGAAGGGTTTCTGGCTAAGAACCAGAGCAATTCAAACTCTTTGGGAGTCAGTGTCAGCTCTCTCCCCTTGACTTTCACCATACGGGCTTCATAGTCGATACAGAGGTATCCATAGTCGAGGTGTTTGGTTTTTCCCTCTTCGTGCATTTGGGTTCGGCGGAGCACGGCTTTGACCCGAGCCACTACTTCTCGGGGACTGAACGGTTTCGGGACGTAATCGTCGGCTCCCAATTCCAACCCCAAAATTCGGTCAAACTCCTCTCCTCGGGCCGTGAGCATGATGATGGGAACATCCGATATTTTGCGAATTTCCCGACAAACGGTCCACCCATCCTTTTTAGGAAGCATGAGGTCTAAGAGAATGAGGCTGGGCTGATTTTGCTGGACTTTTTTCAGAGCTTCTTCGCCATCATGGGCTACCGTCACCTCAAATCCCTCTTTTTCTAAATACATCTTGAGAAGATCACATACCGCTTTCTCGTCATCGACTATGAGAATTGAGTTCACAGTTTTACGCCTCGCTTCGTACTCTTCAGAAAAAGGGGGGCTCCCCCCTTTTTATTTTACCACCGTTTCCTAAAACACATTGGTCCTGGTCTAAAATCGGAAATGCCTTTTCTGTATGGTCCCCAGGCTTCGTTTGGGATGAGCTGGATTAGTTGTTCTAGAGTAAGGAGATCGAGTAATTCCTGATCCATGGTGTGGTGGACATCTTGAATCTGTTTGCTCAAATTCATGATTTCTTTCATTTTGGCTCGAATTTGTTCGGCGGTTTCTGGGCTTGTTGGTTTCAGACTCAATTCCTGTAATGCCAGCTGTGCAACCTGAATCTGATTATGCAGGTTCTGGATGGTTTCCAGGTTCTTTTTCTGGATGTCCAGAATCTTTTTTTTCTGCTCTGTGGTTAGGGTAACGCCGAAAAGAGGTTTTCTCCTCGGAAATGGTTCATCCACCTGGTTCCATCGTATACCCATGCCAGGCATTTTTGGCCCGCCCCAGCGAGGGTCTGCAAAAACAAGGGTGCTTAGAATACCGACCAGAGAAACCACCACGAGTAAAAGAATCCCAAGTTTTTTCATGGCACGACCTCCTTCAGTTGATTTGGTTGTACCCATCGTAGTATTGATCTGTGGCGATTTTTTGGCTCGTTTGTGGCAAATTTGTGAAAAATGATGGGTACTTTGTACAATGAATGAGGAGTGGCTGAGATGGTTTCTCTTCAGCTGGTGACGTTGAGCTGTGAAGAATTGAAAGAAAATCTGGAATCACTTATAGAGCTTTACCAAAAGGCGTATCAGGAATTATCCGAGTATGCGTATGTGCAGCGAGAACGGATACGGAGCTATCTTTTGTGGCTGTGGCGGGGTGATCCGGCAGGATTTTTGCTGGCTGTGGATGGGAAAAAGGTAGTCGGTTTTATTAGCATCCACAGCCGCTGGGAGGAGGGCCAAGAAATTATTGGAGAAATTCATGAGTTTGTGGTTGAACCCGAGTATCAGGGGAAGAAAGTGGGAGATTTACTCTTTGCTTCGGCTTTGGAATATGCCCGGGTTCAGGGGAGGAATCGGGTGGGTTTATGGGTGGGGGAAAAAAATATCAGGGCGTTAGCTTTCTACACTCACCGAGGTTTTGAGAAAGAGGGGCAGTGGGGCAAGTGGGTGCGAATGGTCAAGGAGATGAAAACCAGCTGAGTTTTGGAGCAATTTTGGAGACGCTTCTTGGTATAGAGGGAAGAAGCGGTGAGGAGCGAAACGTTCTTTTGTGGATTGCCGAATTTTTACAGGAATGTGATTTTCGCCATCTTTACTGGCAGGAATACCAGTTGGGGAAATGGAACCTCTATGCTCGAAGAGGGTGTTCTCCCTTTCTTTTTGCCAGTCACGTTGATGTACAGTACATGGGTCGGAAGCCTGGTTTTTTTTATCGCAATGGGTTCGTCTTTGGGGCAGGTGCCATTGATGCTCGCGGGCAAATTGCTGCTTTATTGTACGCACTGAGCCAATTCCGTGGCCCAGCCGAAGTGGTTTTCTTTTCCGAAGAAGAAACGAGTGGAGCTGGTTCCTGGCATTTTGTTCCTCCACATCCTTTCGAGGGTGCCATTGTTCTTGAGCCCACAAGCTTTTCCCTCTGTACCGCTTTTGCCGGTGATGTTGAGGTGCAAATGGAGATCGAAGGATTAGGAGGACATGGCGCGTATCCCTCGTTGGGGAAGAATGCCCTGGATATTGGCCGAAAGATTATCGAGGAGAGCCAGGAGATTGTCAGTGCTTTATCGACTAACCCCCTTTTTGTGCCTCCACTTCGACTGATGTGGGGAAAAATGGAAGGAGGGGAATCAAGTTACGTGATTCCAGATTGGTGTCGTATTCAATGTGCTTTTCCCTTTCCTCCTCCTTATTCGGTTGAGTTGATGAAGGATGCCATTATGGCTCTCCAGGAACGGTATCCAGTTATCATTACTGTAGAGGATGAAAATCCAGCTTGGGAAATCGGAACGGAAGAAATCGTAGTGCGGAGGCTGAAGCAAGCGGTGGAAAGTGTCACCCATAAAGAGGCTATTTATGGCGGTATGCCCTCCTGGACCGATGCCACTTATCTCTTTATGAAGGGGATTACAAGTGTTGTTTTTGGCGCTGGAGATTTAGCCTTAGCCCATTCTCGGCGGGAGGGTGTCAGCATGGAAGAGTTAGAACGCTTAAGTGGAATTTTTTTGTCTTTTCTGCGGTAAATGGGTATAATACCAAAGGGGTGATGCGTTTGAATCTGAAGGTGGGCATTCCCAGGGGTTTACTTTTTTACCGCTTTTATCATCTATGGAAGACCTTTCTGGAAGAACTCGGTCTTGAGGTGGTGGTTTCGCCTCCCACCAATAAACTGATCGTGCAACGTGGTCTCACTTATGGAGTGGAGGAGATTTGTTTTCCAGTCAAAGTTTTTCTGGGACACGTGCTTTCCCTAAAGGATAGGGTTGATTTTCTCTTTGTTCCTCGCATGGTGAGTTTCTATAAGGGGGAGTATAACTGTCCTAAGATTTTGGGTTTGCCGGATTTGGTGCGAAATCTCTTTGGAGTTTCACCGGAGCGGCTCATCGATGGGGAAGTGAATGTACGAGAGGCTGGTATTCGGGGTTGGCGAAGAGGGTTTCTCGAGTTGGGAAAAAAATGGGAGAAGAGCGAGAAGAAAATCCTGCGAGCTTTGGAAAAAGCAGAGAATGCGCATCGGTTTTATCGGAAGGAACTAAAAAAAGGCTTTTTCCCGGAAAATCTTATTGACCAGAAACCTCTTTACGCGCCAAGGGAGAAAAAAGTTCTTCTCCTTGGGCATACTTACCTCACCAGTGATAGCTATATTAACATGAACGTTGTCCAAAAAATTCATTCTCTGGGATATGGCGTCATCACCCAAGACATGGTTGAGGAGCAGAAAGTCAGAGATTATCTAAGGTTCGTGAGGAAGCCGAGTTTCTGGACCATTTCCAATGAAATAATCGGGACGGCTCTGGCGTATCTTGTAGAGAAAGACCCCAGTGTGAAAGGTTATATTCATATGGTCTCTTTTGAGTGTGGTCCTGATTCCCTGGTGGGAGAACTCATTGAGCGATGGATTAAGCGGGAAAGAGACACCGTTCCCTATTTGCGGTTGGAGATTGATGAGCATACTGGTGAAGCAGGTCTGGTCACGCGCCTTGAAGCGTTTGTGGATATGATGGAATGGAGGCACGCTCAGCGTGAAAGCAACCTTTCCTCATCTTTTGCATCTTGATGTGGCTCTGGGGATTCTTTATCCCCTTTTGGGCATCGAAATTGTTCCCCCTCCTCCAATTACGCAGAAAACCATCGAGATAGGGGTGAAGCTTGCTCCTCAGAATGCCTGTTTTCCGCTGAAGGTAACTCTGGGTAATTTTATCGAAGGTATTGAGCAGGGAGCTGATACACTCTTCATGGCGGGGGGTGTTGGCCCATGCCGTTTTGGGTATTATGGTCAGATTCAGCGTCTGATTCTTGAGGATTTGGGGTACGATGTCCAGTTTGTACTCATCGACCATCCCCGGTATGGAATGAAGGCCTTTTTGGACGCCCTTCGAAGCATGGCTGGAGGGAAAATTGCGTCGCTACGTGTTATCAAAGCTGCGTCTTTGGCCTGGAAGGTGTTGCGTTTTACGGAGGATTTGGAGGCCCAGCGTCGGGCTTTGCGCTGTCAGGTAGAAAAAAAAGAAGATTTGGATCGCATTATAGACGGTGCGATTGAACGACTTCGGAATATTGAAAGCGTGGATGATTTTTCGATTATTCGAAAAGAGGCTGAGGAAGCCCTTGCTTCTCTTGTGCGGCGAGCGCATCAAGAGGATCTCATCAAAGTGGGTATCGTTGGCGAGGTCTATGTTGCTCAGGAAACTCGAATCAACTTCAACGTGGAGCGGATTCTGGGGGATCTGGGTGTCTACGTGCATAACTCGGTTTCAACGGTGGAGTACGTTCTGCATACTCTTCCATTGTTGCGTTCTCGGGAGAAACTGGAAGCGTGGGAGATGGCTCGGCCCTATCTCAAACGTTTTGTGGGTGGGGAAGGAATTGACAGTGTTGGAAGCGCCGTTCGCTACGCGAAAAAGGGTTTTGATGGTGTGGTGCATCTTTACCCTTTTACCTGCATGCCTGAGATTGTGGCTAAGGGTATTCTCAGCACAGTGAGCAAAGATTATAATTTACCCATTCTCCATCTGGCGATCGATGAACATTCTGGTGAAGCAGGCCTTGTGACTCGAGTGGAGGCCTTTGTCGATGTTCTGGAACGAAGAAAGAAAAGGAGAAGCGTAACGGAGGTCGATGTCTCGTGGATCTCTTCTTAGGAGTCGATGTTGGGTCGGTGACCACCAAACTGGTCCTTATGGACAAACGCAAAAGTATCCTCGCCAGCTGTTATCTCCGAACGAGCGGTGACCCCATTCATGCCTTGAAGGATGGTTTGCGATATATCAAGAAACGGCTCCCCGAAGGAGGTTTCATCAGGGGGGTTGGTACCACTGGAAGCGCTCGTCATCTGGCGGGTGTTGTGGTCGGAGCGGATATTATCAAGAATGAAATCACTGCTCACGCGGTTGCAGCAATTACTCGCGTTCCTGAGGTACGAACCGTATTTGAAATTGGAGGACAGGACTCTAAACTCATCGTGATTCGGGATGGAATTGTAGAGGATTTTGCCATGAACACAGTGTGTGCAGCTGGTACCGGATCATTTCTTGAGCATCAAGCTGTCCGCCTGAACGTACCAATCGAGCAGTTTGGAGAGTTGGCCTTGCAGGCCCACCAAGGGGTACGAATCGCTGGGCGGTGCACGGTTTTTGCCGAATCTGATATGATTCACAAGCAACAGTTGGGTTTTGGAAAAGCGGAAATTATCAGGGGTCTGTGTGAAGCACTGGTACGTAATTTTATTAACAATCTGGCTACCGGAAAAACCATCGAAGATCCCATTGTTTTTCAGGGTGGTGTAGCAGCCAATCAGGGCATTGTCCAGGCTTTTGTTGATTTCTTTCGGGGAGAGAAGCAGATCATCGTTCCACCTGAACATGGAGTGATGGGAGCCTGGGGAGCAGCGATTCTGGCCATGGAGTATGTGGGTGAGCGTTCTGCTTTCCAGGGTTTCGAGGTTGTCGAGCGTCATTTTGAGAGCCGGAGCTTTACCTGTGAAGACTGTCCGAATAGCTGCGAGATTGTCACATTGACCGAGGATAACGAGGTAAAAGCGTTATGGGGAAGCCGCTGCGGGAAGTGGTCTCCAGTTACGGTCAAGAGAAAAATGGGAGAGGCGCAGGAGAAGAAACCGATTTTTGAATCTGGGGAGGGCAGCTGTCCCCTAAGTGAGTGTCGAGTGCATGATTGAATCCTCAGAAAGGAAACAAGCCGAGAGGGACGAACGAATCAAAATTGCCGTCGTGGATGATTCACAGTTCATCCGGTATCTGGTCAAGGATATTCTGGAAGAACAGGGCTTTGAGGTTAAAACTTTTGCTACCGGCTGGGACTTCCTGACTTCTTCGGGCCTTGAGGAGTATGACCTGGTGCTGCTTGATATTGTGCTTCCCGATGGAGATGGGTTTTCGTTCTGTAGAGCATTGCGTAATCGTTCTGAACTCGTCACCTTACCTATTATTTTTCTCACCGCGGTGGAAGATGAACAGGCTCGTATCCAGAGTTTTGAAGCCGGAGGAAACGATTATCTGTTAAAACCAATTCACCCTCAAGAACTTCTGGTTCGGGTGGGAACACAAATAAAACTCCGTAAATATGTCCGGGAGCTGGAAAAACTCAACCGGGAACTGGAACGCTTAGCGTTTTTTGACCCTTTGACTGGTCTTCCGAATCGCAGGGTTTTTGATGATTGGCTGGTAAAATTAGAGTCTCAGTACGTTCGTCATCAAATCCCTTACAGTTTGATCATGATTGATTTGGACCGTTTCAAGCACTATAATGACACCTTTGGTCACTTGCAGGGAGACGAGTTGTTATCGACTTTAGCTTCGGTTTTTAATAGTGCTATTCGTCGGGGGGACTTTCTGGCTCGGTTTGGAGGAGAAGAATTTGTGGTGCTGTGTTTTGATTCTGGGGAAGAAATTGGAAAGTTGGTAGCACAGCGTATGAAAAGTCAAATCGAGAAACTTTCCCTCCCTCATCCCCATAATCCTCCGTATGGAGTGGTCACCATTTCCTGTGGGGTGTGTGGGCGGGAAGAAGCAAAAGACGAGATTGAACTGCTCTCTCGGGCGGATCAAGCGCTTTATGAGGCAAAAAACCGGGGACGTAATCAGGTGGTGGGTTGGAAGGAGATCAAAGAACCTGTTTGGGAGGAAAAAGAGCTTCGTGGGGAGTGAGGGAGGAAAATATGAAAAAATTGGTGAGTGCGGGAGTGGTGATTGTTTGGGTGTTGTGGTTGTGCTGTTCAACGTTTCCTCAGGAACAGGTTGTTTCGCCACTGGTGAAGGACCTTGAAGCTATGGAGAAGATTCTCTATGGCGTTCCTCAGAGCGGGAGTGTTCTGGCTCGCATTGAAAAGGTTGAGAGGGAGCTTATCGGTGATACCCTTTCGGGGACGCTTATGGAAAGAACTCAGACACTCAAGACGTTTATTCTAACTGGCACAAGAGAAGAACCATCGCTTGATTTCAAGATTCGGGCTATTCGTTTGACGCTCCGTTCTGAACCATCTTCGACCGGAATTTTAGTTTCAGAATTGGAAGAACTGGAAAAGCTGATCTTTGGTGTGGTCAGTGATGAACCCATTGGAGTAAGGGTCGACCGTCTGTATAAGACGTGTGTCAATCCTGCACAGGTGAAAGCCTTCACCGTGAAAGTTCCTCGGGAGACTCTGGTCAAGATTGCGCTGCGCACGTCGCTCAATTCGGAAAAAAATGAAGTTGGCGATCCGGTTCCCTATGAGGTTATGGAAGATGTCCAGGTGGACGGTGTTGTGGTCATTGCTAAAGGAACAAAGGGGGAGGGGAGATTGACAAAGGTGCGTCGCAAAGGAGCTTTTGGTCGTTCCGGACGGTTGCAGATCGACTTTGGAAGCATCCAGGCGGTTGATGGCACGTCGCTTCCTCTTACTTTGGGTGAGAAAGCGATTCAGGAGAACAAGGCTCTGGCCTACGCGGTTGGGGCAAGCGTTGCTGGTCTTGCCATTCTCGGTCCTCTGGGAGCCGTGGCTGGGGTCTTTGTGCAGGGAGATCCGGTAAAAGTGGAAAAGGGAACGGAGTTTTTTGTGGAAATTGGTGAAGAGAGAGATGTTTCAGGACCTCTTCTGGGCTGGACACCCCAGGAAGATGTACTTCAAGAATCTCCAGAGGAGTCCTGGACGATAGAGGAAGTACCTTCGGAGAAGGAAAGCAGTGGTTCTCTGGAATTCGAGGCCACTGAGGGCTTGGAAGGAGTTTCTCCTTCGGAGCGGTCTCTTGAAGAGGATGAATCACCGGTGAAAATCGAGATTAAACCACTCGAAGAGTGGGATTGAGAGGAAGGTGGAAAATGAGAAAATTATGGACGATGGTTGCGGTATTTCTCGTGACTTTTGCTTTTGCCAATGTGGCTTGGGCAGAAGTCGATTATGCTCAGGTGTATCGCGACACACTGAAGAGGTGGACGCGTTCGGTGACCGTGGAGAATACCTTTTCGGTTCGAGCCACGTTCTGGAATGAAGAGTTGACCCAGGCCTGGGTTGCAAAATATGGCAAGGAGAATCTCCTTTCTTTGGAGGAACAACTGGCGTACCATCGGGATTTTATTCAGCGGGAACAGCTCGGTCGGTATCTTGTTTTTGAAATAACCATCAAAAAATTAAAGGGAGCACCGCTCTATCCCATTGATTTCGGAAAGAATACCTATCTTGTCGACGATAAAGGGCGCGAGTTATTTCCGGTTACCTTTTCCAAAGAGCTGGGAGAACGAATTTTTAGGGAGGTAACCGGCAAAGTCTATTTTCCCCGTTTTGACAAAAACGGGAACCCCTTTGTTACTCCGGAAACAAAATCGATTGCTCTGGTTGTGAACAAAGTTTCTCTGGATCCGAACTTGGTTAGTGCTGAGGTAAAGCTTGAATTTGCCAACCCTTACGTTGCGCCCGATTACTCTCGCCCGGAATGGAAACCGAGTTTGGAGGAAGAAATCCTCCGGTTGGAGGAACGGATCAAAGAATTGGAACTCAAAAAAGGACGCCTGGAGGAAGAAGTGAAGAAGGTTGAACAAGAAATAAGGCAAGTTAAAGACACGATTCGCGAGTTACAGAAAATGGAAGAATGACTCGAAAAATTTTTTTTCTTTTTTTTCTGGGATGGTTCATTAGTTTCACTCTGCCCCTTTTTGCTGAGGATGGCATTCGGATTCGGGCCGAGAATATCCTATACGGAGAAAAAGAAGGGAAGATCGAAGCCTGGGGGAAGGTGATGGTATCTTGGCAAGAAATCAGCGTTCAGACTGAGCGCGCGCTTTTTTTTCTCCCAGAGCTTGAACTGGTGGTTCCGGTTCCTGTGGAGGCCTCTCTGGGTGCAAATCGCGTGAGAGGGAGTGCTTTTTATTATTCCTTTAAGCGAAAAGAGGGGTGGGTTAAAGAAGCTGAGCTTTTTTATAAGCTTGGAGAGCAGGGAGAACTCCTTTTTCGGGGACAGAAAATCCAGTATGCTCAGGGAAAATGGCGTGGAGAACATGTACTCCTCACCGGATGTCATCGTGCACCACCCCTTTATAGTATAAGGGTAAAAGAAGTCGTCGTTCTTCCGCAGGAACGTCTGGTTATGGAAGGTCTGGATTTATATATCCGGAACCAGAAAATTCTGGAAATTCCCAGGTATTCAGTCTCACTCCAAGGTGGTGGAGGGGGTTTTTCTCCGGATTTTGGGTATGAAAGGGATAAAGGATATTACCTTTGGGGTCGTTATGAGTATCCCTTCGGTGACCATTGCCTTTTCTTAGCACAGGCTGAATTGGCCACTCGACAGGGTTTTTCCTGGGGCGTCGATTTCCTTTTCACTGTTTTTCCCTGGGAAGCGAGGATTTTTGGAGATTTTTATCGGGATAAGGACGATACAATGGGTGGGTATGTTCGTTTCCGAAGCGGAGTTTTCTCTTTCTGGGGTATTGTAGTCCGAAACGAACATGTGGAAGTGGATGGTACCACTGTAACCTTTTCTCGCTTTCCGCAATACGTTCTTTCCCTGGAGGAAAAACGCGAAGAGGGTTTTTCCTGGGAAGCGCACTGGAGCAGCGGATGCTTTCAGGAAAAAGATCTCACCTTGTGGCGGGAAGACCTTTACCTGGGAGCTCAGTGGCAGAGCGATTCTTGGGGTGCTCAAGCTTTTTTCTGGCATACTGCTTTCGAATCTGGGGAGTCCATCCCCCGTTTGGGAGGGTCAGTATGGTGGGAAAAAGAGATTTCGCCGACTCTTGATCTGAAACTCTCGTACCGCTTTTTGGACACCGAACAGAGTCCTTTTTCCTTCGATCCCAAAAAGGAAAATCTGGTTGCTCTGGAATTGATTTGGGGTAACGAAAAGGAGAGTTTTCTTCATGCTCGTGGAGAGTATAATTTGGAGGACGCTCAGTGGGAAAAGATGACTCTCGGTCTGGGTCTGGGAAATGAGGAATTTTCGGTAGGAGCCGAGGGTATTTACTCATTTCAGGACGAAGCATGGACAGGGAAAAGATATTTTGTACGCAAAAAGATCGAGGATTGTGTCGAGGTCGAGGCCTCCTTTTGGGAACCAGAACAGAGCTTTTTCCTCTCGCTCAATCTGAGTGGGCTTGATGCGGGAAAGAAAAAATCAAAAACGCTCTTTGAGGAAGGAGAAGGGTGTGCATTCTTTGAAGTAAAAAGGAATGTTTGGCACTGACCGCAGAGGAAATTGTGTAAAAACTTTCCGCCCTGGCTCATGAAGAAGTTGTCCAGGATATAAAACGGTTTGGCATTACTCCTAAAAAAGCGCTGGGTGTTTCTGTGCCTGAACTCCGAAGGAAGACCCGTTCTCTTGGTGTAAGCCATGAATTAGCCCTGACGCTCTGGAGCTTCCAAATTCGGGAAACTATGCTCCTTGCCAGTATGGTCGATGACCCAAAACTGGTTACGAAGGCGCAAATGGAACGGTGGGTTCTGGATTTCGACAACTGGGAGATTTGTGACCAGGTTTGTGGAAACCTTTTTCTTTGGACTGGTCATGTTTACCGAAAGATATTTGATTTTGCAGAACGCAAGGAGGAATTTGTCAAAAGGTCAAGTTTTGCTATGATTGCAGAACTCGCTGTCCATGGGAAATATATTGGTAATTAATGAATGGTGGGGAAATATTTTTACTCTTCTTTTGTGTGCTTCCTGCGATGAGCGGCGTATGGTTAAAAAAGCCGTGAGCTGGGCTTTACGCCAGATTGGGAAGAGGAATAGAATTCTTTGGAAGCGAGCTTTAGAAACGGCTCATGAAATGAAGACAATCAACACCAGAGCTTCTTCCTTTATCGCTAGTGAGATAAATCGAGAATTGAATTCTCCGAAAGTGCTGAAAAATTAGGGATTCTTTCTCAAGACTGAGATTGGAGCTTTTCGAATTCTTCAGGATTCTGCTTTTTCAGGCAGTGCAGGTGAGCACATTCTGTTTCTCCATTTTTTTCTCGAAAGGCACAGGGTGCATAGGGTTGAATGGCGTAGCCGCAAAAAATACATTGCGATCTCTTGGACATGGTTCCCTTTTGCCATTCCAATTTTTTTCCCTCCTTCCCTCAAAAACTGTCTTGGTCAACCAGAACATCGGTGAGTTGTACTAAAAGACGGTCAATCAGCGTTTCATTGATTCCCAAAAGGGTTACAGCTTCCGGGGATATGCCGTAGAAAAATCCATCGATTCCCATTCCTATGCCGATCGAAACGCTTATAAAGTCGGCAATATGGGTAATGGCCACCAGTTTCGGGGTTATGGTAGCCCTTTCTGGTTCATGATGGAAGGCGATGGTCTCGACGAGTTCCGCAGGTAAATTCCATTTCTCGCAGATTTTTGCTCCGACCTGGGCATGGTTAAAACCGAGTACGGCTTCTTCTGCCTGTGTGAAGGTAAGATGCTCACCCTCCACTTTTTCCAGGACCTCCTGATATGTATCACTCAGGTACGTATTCAGGACGAGTTTACCGATATCGTGAAGCAGTGCGGCCGTATAGGCGACTTCCAGACGAGGAAACTTGGTCTCTCGAGCGAGCATGCGTGCGGCGATCGCCGAAGTTTGAGAATGCTTCCACAGTTCTCCCTGTTCCAGGGCATATCCCGGAAGCGATTTTTTGAGTATCTCACTTACAGTGGCGGCAATCACGATGCTTTTAATGGTCTGAAAACCTAGGATGATTGTGGCTTCGGTGATGGTGGAAATGCGGCGGGGAAACCCATAAAAAGCAGAGTTAGCCAGACGTAAGACCTTCGCCGTGAGAGTCTGGTCTTGACTCAAAACATTGTTGATGTCTTTTGCGGTCGATTTTGGGTCCTCCGTAAGCTGTATCACCCTTTGGACAATCGTCGGTAAAACGGGTAATTCTTCAACTGCCTGAACCAAAACCGATAATGAAACTTTGCCCATCCCTTCACGCCCCCTTCTATTATATCCTGTTTCCGTGACGGTGTCACCATCGTTTGCCGCCTGATGAGTTTTTGATTCCTTTTGGTGGGGGTGAAAAGGGTTTTGCCTGTGGCGTTTGGTGCATGGCCTTTTTGAGAAAGTCAACAAGAAACTCTTGACATGTTCCAAATGGTGTTGTACTGTGTAATCGCGGTTTGTAAGGGTTGCTTCATCGTACTTTTCCGAATCACGGTAAGGTTTTTGGGAGGGAATTTCAGTGAATTCCTTCGAGAGAGAGAGAGAAGGTGTCCCTCTCCGCGAAGACTTACCGGCCTTTCTGGGTTTTCTTGATGCCGTTGTTGCTCAGAACGCCATTCAGTATGTAGATACGCTGGTCGCCATTCTTCAAGAAGACCACCGTGATATCATTCGCGAAGCGGTGGTTAGGGCCCTCAAGAAACTGCAGGATTGTACCATACCCGAAAAGATTGCGGTCCTTTTCCGTTCACCTGATCTCTTTCTGCGCAATGCTGCGGTAGATATTCTGGCCAGTCAGTGGCAGGCTCCTCTGGAGATCCTTGCCAGGAGCCTCAAAAGCGAAGATAAACATGTCAGAAAGCTTGCCCTTGATGCCCTGTACGCCCTCAATAACCCTATTGTTACAGACATTATTGCCAGTGCTTTGGACGATGACGATGTGAATAACCTGATTGCCGCCGTGGAATATATTGCTGACCGGCAAGGATATCGTTATGCCGACCGCATTGCTGATGTTCTGGCAAGGGCTCAGGACCCATTCCTGGTTTCCGCCTGTCTCGAGGCTCTGGGAAAAATAGGGAATCAGTATACGAAATCTGTGGTGCAAGAGCTTTTCCCTGATCCCGCTTCATTACCGGAATACCTCATTCCCTCGTACCTCCGTTTTTTGGCAGGGTGTGGTAGTGGGGAGTACCTTTCCCTGGTACTCGATATTGCTTTCAGGTGGGGTAAGGTATTTTATAAAGAAATTCTTGATGTTATTCGAGGAATCATCCAGAGAACTGATACACTAAGCGAAGGTGATCAAAAGGCCATGGGGAGTTGCCTTCGAATACTCCTTGATTCCGATATTCCCTCTGCGAATAAATATGAGGTCCTTTTCTTGCTTGTTCAGGGAGATCGGGATAATTGTTTGCAGGATGTACGGATGTTTTTAGAGAGCGAAGATCCTCTCCTTCGCCTAGCAGCCTTGGAAGTCATTGGGGAATATAGACTTCAAGAATGTATTCCCGAAGTGCAAGCACTTCTTGAAAAGGAAGTGGATGAGGATGTGAAACAATGTGCCCTGGATGCCCTTCGGAAATTGGGTGTCGAGCCACAATGATTTTTGGATTTCGGGACTTTTGTCAGTTACGTGACTACGTCTATGCCCGGACGGGTGTTTATATTGGTGATCAGAAAATTTACCTTCTCAAACGGAGGATTGAACAGCGTCTTGCTACTCTGGGGCTTTCTTCGGTCAATGAGTATCTCAATTATTTGAAGCGTTATGACGGTTCGGGAAGAGAGTTCGAAGAACTGGTGTGTACCATCACGGTGAATGAAACCTATTTTTTTCGAGAATTTCCCCAGTTGCAGGCATTTGCCGAATTTTGCCTGCCGGAAGTAGTGGGAGGGAAAACCTCGCGACACGTTCGGATTCTATCCGCCGGTTGTTCCACAGGGGAAGAACCGTACACCATTTCCATCATTTGTCAGGAGATGCTTGAACCACCCTGTACTTTTTCTATTGATGCGCTGGACATTGATTATCGTGCTCTAGAAAGTGCACGGAGAGGGATTTATGATGAACGGGCGGTGCGAGATGTTCCTCGGGTATATTTGGAGAAGTACTTTATCAGGACAGGGGAAGGCTTTATGGTCAAGAATAACGTGCGGGATTTTGTGACCTTTCACAAGGTCAATCTCAGTAACCGTGAGGAACTGTTTGCCTTAGGACGGAGTTTTGATTTTGTTTTCTGTCGCAATGTCCTCATTTATTTTTCCGATGATTCCCGAAAAAAGGTGGTGGAGGCTTTTTATGCCATGATGAATCCCGGAGGATATATTTTCTTGGGGCACTCCGAGTCGATGAGCCGTATCACCAGTGCCTTTGAACTACGCCGAATGGGAGAGAGTCTGGTGTACCGTAAACCCTTACAGGAGTTGAATCAGGAATGGCAAAGGTTCTGATTATCGACGATTCACAGATGACCAGGAATTTTCATGCCTACATCTTGCGAAGCTCTGGCTTTACGGTGATTGACGCCGTTGATGGTGCCGAGGGTCTGGAGAAGCTATATGCCGAGGGTGATATTGATTGTATTATCACCGATCTGAATATGCCCAACATGGATGGCCTGACCTTTATTCGAAGGGTACGACAGGAGGTGCTGTTTCAAAAGGTACCGATCATCATTGTGACGACTCTCGATGATGATAGAGACTGCAAAGAAGGGCTTCGGGCTGGGGCGAATTTCTACCTGACGAAGCCTGCGCAGCCTGGAATTCTCGTAGAGAGTGTGCATATGGCCATTGGGGGTTGATCCCATATGCAGTTTGTGCCAGAAGAAGTGGAAATTCTCCGTGGAATTCTTGAAGAAGCACCGGATTATCTCTCAGATCTGGAAGAACGGATTCTTGCCCTGGAAAGAGGAGCCGGGGTAGAACTCCTTGACTCGCTCTTTCGTTCGTTTCATTCGCTGAAGGGGATTGCTGGTTTTGCAAACCTCACCCCAATTGTTACAAGCTGTCATAGAGCTGAGGATTTGATAAAAGAGATGAAAAGCGGAAGGGTGTTTCCGGTACAAGAGGTGGTTGACGCCTTACTTGGAGTGGAGGACTTTGTCCAGCAGATTTTGGGATACCTTGGGGAAGCTCTGACGACATGTTCTGGAGGAACGCTGAGGGTTGACTTTGCTCAGTTTCAAGAAGAACGTGTGGTTGCAAAGATTGACCATATCCTGAGTCAAAAAAGAGAAACTCCTTCCAAGGTAGAAATGGCAGACCAGGAGAAAATTGCAATCGTTGACGAAGTGTTTGTGAAAGAAGTGTTCCGAGATTTTTTGGCGGAACTTGAAGAAAATCTGACACGTGCAGAGGACATTTTGCTTCTTCTGGAGGGTGAACCTTCCCGGGGAGAACATGTTGACACCGCGATGCGAGCGTTTCACAGCATCAAAGGTGGGGCTCGACTCGTTTTGGGTTTTCTTCCTGAAGGTCCTCAGGCTGAACTTTTCCGCTCTATAGAACGTGTTGCACACCGCCTGGAAGACCTCTTTCAAAAAGTTCGGGATGGTCAGGCTGGACTGAATGAAACAGTGTTTAAAGAGACCTATACCGGGATTGATCTGGTAAAGAATCTTCGTCAGGCTATCGTCAACGGTGTGACCAGTTTTCCTCGAGGGGCTATTGAGGTGTTTCTGGGAATGAAAGTCGAAAAGCCTCCTTCAGAAGGGAAAAGGGCCACTTTGGAGGCTTTTCTGAACATTGCTGAACAGTTCCTGGACGTTTTGAAGGATTTTCCGGCTTCTCCTTCACAGGAAGAAAAGGAACAGGTGGTGCGATTGGGTGAAGCGTTGAAAAGTGGCTTAGTTCGTCTTGGTTTAGAAACCCACCTTTCTCTCGTGGAGGAGATCGCCGAAAAAGCTTGTGAGGGCGATGTGTCGTGTCTACAAGGGCTGCAGGCTGAATTTTTGAATTTCATTGCCACTATGAAGGCACAAAGAGAGGTTCACGAAGAACGGAGAGGTCAAGTGTTGTGTTCTTCTGCTGGCGTATCGCATGATGCTGTGCATACTGTACGTGTGGACCGTGAGAAGCTGGAGAAAATGTTGAATCTGGTTGGGGAACTTTTAATCCTTAAAAATGCGACTCGAACTTTTATTCGAAAAATCGCAGAAGAGTCTTCGGTTTTCCTTTCGGAGGCGAAAGGCATTGCTTCTGGTTTGGAACGGTTGACTGCTGAGTTTCAGTCTATGGTGCTTTCATTGCGCATGGTTCCAGTTGCAGAGCTCTTTGCGCGCTACCGGAGAACAGTGCGGGATCTTGCCCAATCGCTGGGCAAAAATGTCATTCTTGCTGTGGAGAGCGGTGATACGGAACTTGACCGTACGGTAATTGAGAAACTGGCAGATCCTTTGACACACCTGGTACGCAATGCAGTCGATCATGGTATTGAAACACCTGAGGAGCGAGAACATTGTGGTAAGCCCAGGGAAGGGAAAATAGCTTTACGTGCTTACTATCGGGGAGCGTATGCTTTTGTGGAGGTAGAAGATGATGGAAGGGAGTGGATACTCAGGCGGTTCGAGTAAAAGCGGTAGAACGGGGTCTTGTGTCTTCAGAGCAAGCATTGCGGTTGTCGGATCAGGAAGTGCTTTCCTTCCTTTTCGCTCCTGGCTTCAGCACCGCGCGGGTTGTTTCGGATCTTTCAGGAAGAGGCGTGGGGATGGATGTAGTAAAAACCAATGTGGAAAGCATTGGTGGACGAGTGGACATCGATTCTGTCCCGGGCAGAGGAACCATGGTACGGATGCGCATCCCTCTTTCTCTTTTGGTGATACGGGGTCTTATGGTCGGTATTGGTGGCGAGCGGTACATCTTTCCCTTAGATTTTGTTCGGGAGACGGTAAAAATTCCGCGGAAACTGGTGCGAGAATATTTTAATGGACGCTTTGCGGAAGTGAGGGGTACGATACTTCCCCTGGTATTGGCCGAGGAGATTCTTTTTCAAAGAACCATTTCTTTTGGAAGCAAGGTTTTTGACTTTGATTTGGTGCCGCTTGTGGTAATAGGGAGTAGTGACGAAACCTTTGCCATTGTGGTGGATAAATTCCTGGAAGAAGGAGAGTATCTGGTGAAAGCGGTGCCGGAGTACATGCGGGGAGATGGATTGGTATCTGGCATCACCATTATGGGAGATGGATCGGTGGTGGTCATCCTGAATCCCCAGAGAGTGGTGCAGTGATGGGAAAAATCGTGACATTCTCCAATCGTAAGGGCGGAACTGGAAAAACCACAGTGGCGGTGAATGTTGCGGCGTTGCTTGGGGATCAGGGCACAAAGTGTCTACTCATCGATCTCGATTCTCAGGCTCACGCCACCGTGCATCTTGGTCTTAATCCTCTTAGTGTACGATATAGCGTCTATGAAGCTCTCATTGATTTTCTGGAAGGAAAGCGATGGAAACCGGAACTTTTCTGTGTGGTTGAGAACCTGACCGTTGCGCCTTCCAATCAGAATCTGGCAGCATTGGATGTGGAGTTGAGCCGTGTTCAGGATGGGGAGCTTATTCTTCGAGATTTCCTCCTCGAAATGGAAGCTTCTTTTGATTATCTGATCATCGACACACCGCCATCTTTGGGCTTTACCACCCTGAGTGCTCTGGTGGCTACTCAGTACCTTGTTATTCCCACCAAAATTGATTTTCTCTCTGGGGTGGGTCTTGCTCAGATGATGGAACTCTACTATCGCGTGAGTGGGACACTTAATCCACTCATCTGTTTTCTGGGTATCGTGCCGACGTTTTTTGAGACGAGGACTCGTTTTGGTCGGGAGATTTTGAGTGAACTTTCTCGCACGTTTGGGGTGGATAAAATCTTTCCTCCCCTGCGGCAGGATATCAAAGTGATGGAAGCTTCCAGTCATGCGATGCCAGTTCACCGTTATGCTCCCCATTGTCGGGCTGCACAGGATATGCGAATGATTGTTGCCGAAATGGTAGAAAGGATGAAAAGGCAATGAACCGTGGTCCTCTGGGAAGAGGGCTTCGGGTGTTTTTTTCTGAAGGTTCAGAGCGGACACTTTTTACCCAGGCTTTAGAATGCGATCGGAAGGGGGATGTTTTTGGAGCCTTTCATCTCTATATGAAAGTTGCAGAATTACGTGGGCATCTGCGTGTCGAGGCGCTGAACAACGCTGCCGTAATCCTGGCAGAACATGGTTTCGTTAGTCAAGCAATTGGTATTTTGCGGGAAGCACTTTGGGAAGACGCCGATAATGAAAGGGTTAGAGAGAATCTCTCCATTTTGGAGGGAAAAGGCCAATGATTGTGGGCATTGATTTTGGCACGACCAATTCTCTGGTCGCTTATGTCGATAAGACTTTGAGACCAGAAATCATCATTAATGAACGGGGTGCTCGGCTTACTCCTTCGGTAGTGTACTTTAAAAATGAGAAGCAGGTTCTGGTGGGTGAACTAGCCAAATCCCATGCTCTGGCCCGGCCTGAACAGACTATCCTGCGAGTGAAGAGAAAAATGGGCACCAGCCATCATTACATTATTTTTGGAAGGCAATACACACCCTCAGAAATCGGAGGGCTTATCTTTCAGAAGTTGCGACAGTACGCTTCAAATTTCTTGGGGGAGCAGGTTCGACAAGCCGTGGTGACTGTTCCTGCCTATTTTGATGATAACCAGAGGCAGGGTGTTTTGTGGGCCGCATCCCTGGGAGGTATCGAGGTGGTGAAACTGTTGAACGAACCAACTGCCGGTGCTCTGGCGTACGGAATCCATGAAAAAGGAGATAAACGTATTCTGGTGCTTGATTTTGGAGGAGGAACCTTCGATATCACCTTGATGAACTGCCGGGAGGGGCTATTTGAAGTCATGGGAACGGGTGGGAGTACCGAACTTGGGGGTGCCGATTTTGACGCCGTGCTGGTACACTGGGTTGCTGAGACGGTTTTTGAGGAACGTGGCGTGGACCTGGAACGCGATCCCATCGCCATGCACCAGCTATGGATTCATGCCGAGAGGGTGAAGATGGATCTCTCCAGTATCACTGAGGCCAGCGTTATTATTCCCTATCTTGCTTTGACTGAGGATGGGCCAGTACATGTGCATCTTGCCGTTTCCCGCCAGCAATTTGAGCGATTGACCGCTTATCTTTTTGAGCGGGCTTTTGAACTCATTAAAGTGACGTTGAGGGATACGGGGGTCCTTCCTCAGGATATCGATGTGGTGATCTTGAGTGGCGGTTCGTCCCGGATGCCGTTTTTTCGTGAAACCGTGCGATCCATGTTTCCTCAAGCGGTACTACGAGGAGAGGTAAATCCCGATGAAGTTGTAGCTCTGGGTGCAGCGGTGTGTGCGGGAATACTGGAAGGACGCCTAAACCATGTGGAGTTTCGGGATATCCTTCCTCATTCCCTGGGTGTTCTGGATGATGATGGATGTTTTGTGCCGGTAATCGAGCGAGGTACGGTTTATCCGGCGGTGGCGACCAGAATGTTTACCAATACCCAGGACGAGCAGAATCAGGTAACGGTGGCCGTGCTCCAAGAACGAGGGGAGAGGTTATTGCGATTGGGTTATTTTCATTTTCATTCTCCCCGGAGATGGAAGAAGGGCGAAGCAAGGCTGGCGATTAGTTTTATCGTGAACGATAACGGAGTGCTGGAGGTGGTGGCGGAAGACACAGATACTGGTAAAGCAGAGACGTTAACAATTCATGGAGGGGTACTTGAAGTGACGGAGGAAAGAACGGCTTTAGAGAGGCGGGGTATAGGTTTGGAAGTTCTTTAGCGTCAGTTCCTGAAAGGAGGATATGGGATGGTTCAGAAAAAGCTGGCGGTTCCGGAAACAAAGGGAGGGGCAAAGAGTGTTCAGACTCGGACAGGTATTCGCTCGGTAGAGGAAGAAGAGCTTCAAGTCAAAAGAGACGAAGCACGACAACGAGCTCAGGAGAGGGCTCGGGCGAGAACCTTGGCTAAACGTCAAGCCATGGCTGAGCGTATTTCCAGTGCGGCTGAGGAGTTACTCGCTGGAGTGGAAGAGGCGTCATCTGCGGTGGAAGAATTGGCCAAGGCTATGGAGCAGATCGCGGCTGGGGCTGAGCAGGCTTCCAGCGCTGCGGATGAGTCGCGAGCGGCGGTGAACCAGATTCGGGCAAGTGCTGAAAACATCCAGAACATGGCTCAGGACATGGTTCGAAGCGGCAGAGATGCTCAGAATACACTGGGATTGATGAACGAGAGTATTCAAGGTCTCATCGGGGCTATTGAAGAATCGGCTACGAAAAACGAGGAATCGGCTGCGCTCATTCGCAAGCTCGAGGAACAATCAAATCGGATTGAGGAAATCGTCAAAACGGTGGTCATGATTGCCGATCAAACCAATCTTTTGGCGCTCAACGCTGCCATTGAGGCGGCCAGAGCAGGAGAACACGGTAGCGGTTTTGCGGTGGTTGCTGACGAAGTCCGGGGATTGGCGGAGATATCCGAACGTTCAGCCCGGGAGATTACTGGTATTGTGGGAGACATCAAGCAAGCTGTGGTGCAAACGGTACAGGATATTCAAAAGATTGTGGAGGATTCTCGTTCTCAGGTGGAGCTGGGACGTGAAGTGACTGAACAACTTGAAGACATTGTTCAGCGTTTTGTGGAAATGAATGTCCACATGGAGAGGATTTTACGGGATATGAATGAATGCGCCGATGCCGCCCAGGAACTTCTGGAATCTTCCGAGCAGGTGGCCAGTGGCTCGGAAGAGATGAGTTCGGCTGCAGCGCAATCCTCAAAGGCGGTTGAGGAACAGAGTAAAGCCTTTGCGCAAACGAGTACTGCAGCGCAGGAACTGGTCGAACTTGCCGAAGAATTGAAAACCTCTACCGATACCGAAAAGTCTTCGGAAACTCTGGCTTCCGCAGCAGAGGAGCTCTCTTCGAACATTGAGGAACTTTCAAGTAGTGCGCAAGAGATTGGTACTGCTTTGCAGCAGCTGGAAAAGGGTGCCCACATTCTCTCTGAATCCACCGAACGTTCCAGGCAGATTGTGGAAGTTCTGGCCAAGAAGGTAGAGGATCTGCGGATGGTAGTTGAAGGTGATTTAAATCTTTTGCAACAACTCTCGGAGAAAATAGCCCAGAATCGAGTGAGTGTGGAGAAGATGATTGAGGGGATCTCCTTTGCATCGGAGTCCTATACAAAAGCATCCGGTAATGTGGAAGCTCTTTCTGAGCGTGCTCGACGTATTGGGAAAACGGTGGATACCATCGATAAGGTTACCATACAGACCAATATGCTTGCGGTCAATGGATTTATTGAAGCAGCCCGAGCTGGGGAGTATGGCAAAGGTTTCGCAGTGGTGGCCAACGATATCCGGACCCTGGCCAACGAATCGGGGAGCAATGCCGAACAGATCAAAGACCTGGTAACCAATATTCAGTACCAGGTTCAGCTTGTTGCGAGCGATATCGCTGATTCAGCTAAAGTTGCTGCCGGTGAAGTAGGAAAAGCTCGGGAAACGACCAAGCTTCTCGAGAGCGTCAGAAAAGCGATGCTCGACCTAACCTCCCGGTTCGATACCGTGGCAAAGGAGCTGGAACAGATTGCTTCCGCGATTGAAGAGACCGGTAAGGCCATCGAACAGATCAATTCTTCTGCTGTCGAGTCGGCTTCAGCTATTGAAGAAGCAGCCAAGGGTGCTCGGGAACAGGCAAAAGGGGTGGAGGAGCTGGCCAAGGCGATTGAGGAAATTGCTGCCATTGCTGATGAACTCCAACATGAAGCGGAGGTGTGAGCATGCTTGCTACAGCTGAAGCGAAGTATGTCACCTTTGCCATTGCCGGGGAAATGTATGCTGTACCAGTTGAATATGTGCGGGAAATCGTTCGGGTTCCCAAAGTGACCAGGGTTCCACTGACACCGGCATATGTGCGGGGGGTTGCCAATCTTCGGGGGGAAATCCTCCCAGTGATGAGTATTCGGCAAAGAATGGGTTTTGAGGAAGAGGACCTCGAGACTTCTAAGGTGGTTGTCCTTGATTGGAAGGGGAGAACGCTGGGAGTAGTCGTGGATCGTACAGCGCAGGTGATTCAGATTACGGAAGACCGGATAGAGGAAGCTTCAACGGCGAGCGAACTGGTGCGCAGGGTTATTCGTACCGGCGAAACACTGCAGATGATCTTAGAGATAGAAAAACTCTTTACCATGGGTGTTTCGGAAGCGCATTTTGACGCTCGTTCTGGAGAAGCTCGAACTGTTGACAAGAAATTCGATGAAAAACGGGTGGAGGAATATGTGCAAATTGTAAGCTTTGCACTGGCTGGCGAAGAATATGCATTTCCCATTCAAGATGTTCAAGAAATCATTCGTTACGCTAGGCCAACTGAAGTACCGGATGTACCACCCCATGTCAAAGGAGTGATTCATCTCCGGAGCACCGTCCTTCCCATCGTTGATCTGCGTACCATGCTCGCTCTTCCTGCGGCAAGCACGGATGAGTTTACCAAGGTCATTGTCCTCCGATTGCGCGGGAGGCAATTTGGACTCATCGTTGACCGCATTCATGAAGTTTTGCGGGTACGCAAAAGTGAGATTCAGAAGCCACCTTCCCTGTTTGAACAGGCTGGCAAAAAAGGAATTGCCGGTATCGTGCGCAAAGAGGAACAGACCATAATGATTCTACGCAGTGACGCCTTGCTTTCAGAAGAAGTTGCGGGGTTGTCTCAGGAGGGAGGAGAACGGAGTCGGGAAGCGAAAACCATAGGTCGAGAGGTAGAAACGCAGTACATCATTTTCCGGGTGGCGGAAGAACGGTATGGTGTTGATATTGAGGAGGTACGAGAAATCAACCGCATTGCTACCATTACCAGAGTTCCCCGAGCTCCAGAATTTCTGGAAGGAGTGATGAATCTTCGGGGTGAAGTGACCCCGATTGTGGATTTGCGCAGGCACTTTGGTCTTATCCAGGGTAAGCGGGACGAATCCACCCGAATTATCGTGGCCGAAATCGAGGAGAAAAAGACCGGTTTGATTGTTGATGCAGTGGAGGGTGTGGAAAAAATCCCGCAGAGCGCTATATCCACCGTGCCCGAAGTCGTGTTATCGGGTGAGTCGGGAAGGTTTATCAAAAACGTCGCTCGTCTGGAAGAGGAAATCATCCTTATCCTTGACCTTAATCGGATTTTTAGTGAGAGGGAAATTGAAACGATGGCGAAAATCCTGGAGGGGGAAACCAAAGAGGAACCTCAAAAAAGGGTACCGAAAAAAGCGCTGAAAAGGTTTCAGGAAGGAGAGTAAGTATCTTGGAAAAGTGGCGAGTACTGGTAGTCGATGATTCAGCCTTGATGCGTAAGGTGTTAACTAGGATCATTGCAGCGTCACCAGATTTTGAAGTGATCGATGTTGCCCGAGATGGAGAAGATGCGGTGGAAAAGGCCCGGACATTGCACCCAGATGTTATCACCATGGATGTCAATATGCCTAAAATGGATGGCTTGACAGCCCTCCAGATTATCGTAGAGGAAGCCATCGCTCCTGTGGTGGTGGTCTCTTCTCTTACCCAGGATGGTTCCGTAACGACTTTTGAAGCACTGGAGCTTGGGGCGTTTGATTGTGTGGCCAAACCTGGTGGAACGGTTTCGACTAATGTTTATCTGGTGCAGGAAGAACTCCTGGAAAAGTTGCGCGCTGCCTGTAAAGCTTCCCGAAAGAAACGCATTCTGCAAAGACTTGCTCAGCGAAAAGCGGTTTCTCCCGTTGAAAAAAAGGTGTTCCGTCACCGGCAACCGTTCCTTTCCTTCTCAGCCGTGGCCATTGGGATATCCACTGGAGGGCCAAAAACCATTTATGATGTATTACCATTCCTTCCAGCCGAGTTGAACGCGGCGGTGTTTCTCGTCCAGCACATGCCTCCTGCTTTTACGAAATCTTATGCGGAGAGGCTCAATACTTACTGTGCTCTTAGAGTGGTGGAAGCAGAAAATGGTATGTTGGTGGAGCCAGGAGTGGTATACGTGGGGAAAGGGGGATATCACCTCAAAGTAGGACGTAAAGGAGAAGAAATTCTGATTCTCCTTTCCACCATTCCCAAACATATGTTCATGCCTTCGGTGGATGTGATGATGATGTCGGTACTGGAAGTTTTTGGTGAACGAATGGTAGGGGTGCTCATGACAGGTATGGGGGACGATGGTGCTGAAGCCATGGTGAGAATACGCCAGAGTGGAGGGTATACCATCGCTGAATCTGAAGAAACGGCGATCGTTTTTGGTATGCCCCAAGAAGCCATCGTAAGAGGTGGGACGGATGTGGTTCTTCCGTCGTACCAAATTTATAGAGAGATTGTGAAAAAGGTGGGAACGAGGTGACGCGATATGCGGGTCCTGGTAGTGGACGATTCACCCCTTGTCAGAAATATGGTCAAAAAGGCCTGTATGGGTTCAAAATTTGAGGTGATTGGAGAAGCTAAAAACGGAGAGGAAGCGGTAGCACTCTATCGGGAACTCAACCCCGATATTGTAACGCTCGATGTCACCATGCCTGTCAAAGATGGCCTACAAGCAGCGGAGGAAATCTTGATGCTAAACCCCGAAGCAAAAATTTTACTTCTCAGCGCCATGGGAGACGAGAATCTCTTGAAGAAAGCCATGAACATGGGAATTCATGTGTCTCTTCAAAAGCCATTTACTGCTCAAAGGCTCCTTGAGGTTTTGGAGGATTTAGCGAGGGGGTAGCGATATGAGCGAGGCAGAAATCTACGAAATTGTACAGGACTTTATTGAAGCAACGCAAGAAGTTTGTGTACAGCTTCTCGGTGTAGGTATTCGCGAGATTTCGAAAAGAGAAGTGGAAATTTCCCAAATTCAGTTTGATGGTGTTGTGGCTGTGGTCGGTTTTTCGGGAGGGTTTTCAGGGAGATTCTGGTTGGGTGTTCCAGAATCCTTTCTCAACATGCTGTATGGAACCATGAGTGGTCATCCATCATCGTCCTGGGAGGAACAAATCCTGGCAGTGAGTGAGTTTGGAAACTTAGTTGCTGGTCACGCCCTTACCAGAGTGAATAATCGTTTCCCAGGCAAAAATGTACGACCTGCGCCACCAAGTTCGTTCTGGGGAGAACGACTGGTATTCTTCAACTTTGGCATGAGGGGCTCGCATGTTGTTTTTGAAACTCCTCATGGCCATGTGGAGATGAATATTTTGCTGGAGGAAAACGCATGATTACCGAACTGGGCAGTGCGCTTCAGGAAGTACTCTCGGCATTTGGTCTTGAGTTGGGCGAGTTTAAAATTATTAAAGAAGATATGCACCTGGTAACAGGTGTCCTCTGTGTCATCACCGGTCTTCTGGAATGTAATGGAGAACGGAAGGGAATTATGAGCCTGGAGTTCGATGAAAAAGCGGCTTCGTTTCTCCTTGGCATCATGATTGGCGATGTTAGTGGGCTTTCTTCTGAAATGGGTTTAAGCGCCCTTTCAGAACTCGCTACCATGATATGTGGCTCGTTTTTGACTCGTCTCAATGTGATGATGGTAGCTACTCCCCCCACCGGGGTGATGGGTGGGGTAGTGCGGGGAATACTGAATACCATGCCAGCAGAAAAAGTTTCTTTGTTTATCGGAGGAGGGTTGCTTTTGGCTGGTCTGAGCGTTTCGTAAGGGGTTCACCGTGAGCGATTTTAAAGTTCTTCTTGTGGATGACGAACCGGTTATCATAGAGGTCATTGCAAAATACCTTGAAACATGGGGATACGAAGTGCAAAGCGCCGGAAATGGAAAGGAAGCGCTGGAAATATTTGAGGGGCATCCTCATGCCTATCGAATTATCATCACCGATCTCAGTATGCCGGAAATGGATGGTTTTGAAATGATTACGGCGTTACGTAACCGGCTTTCCTATGTTTATCCATATATTATCGTCCTTTCTGGTCATGGTGAAGAAGAAGCCGTCATCCGTGCTTTAGAATGTGGTGCCGATGATTTTCTGGAAAAACCGGTATCGGCAAAAAAACTCTTTGCCTATCTCCGCTCTGGGCTTCGTAAACTTACCTGGTCAACACTTGATGTGGTACTTGAACTACCCTTAAAAATCATTGAAATGCAAGATGGCCATACTGGGAAACATGTTCGCGATATTCGTATTCTCTCCTTCATCCTTGCTCGTGCTTATAGTGAGCGTTACGAAGTGGAGGATCTTCGATTTGCGGAACGACTCCGAATCGCTTCCGCTTTCCATGACATCGGGAAAATTATTATCTCCACCGACCTTCTTCGTAAACCTGGTCCTTATACTCCTGAGGAACGGAAGTTGGTCGAAAATCATACGTTCTATGGAGCAGATATCCTGAAAGAAGCTATCATGCGCCATCCCGAAAATGAAATACTCAAGACCTGTTACGAAGTAGCCCTCTATCATCATGAACGCTTTGATGGTTCGGGATATCCCTATGGTCTGCGAGGCGAAGAGATTCCGCTTTCGGCTCGGATTGTGGCGGTAGCAGATGTGTTTAATGCTTTGACATCTGCACGTCATTATCGTCCTGCTTATTCCCTGGATGAAGCATATGCCATAATGGAAAAGGAAAGGAAGCGTTTTGATCCTAAAGTCTTTTCCATCCTTTTTGAATACCGTAGTTTCTTCAGGGCAGTAAAGGGGAATAAGTAAGTAGACTCTTTTTCTTGAACTCTACGATAGCATGGGTGATTATCGATTTTTACTGAGTGTTTTGAGTTTTCGTCGAGGTGGAAATAGTTTTTTTGGCTGCATTTTTGCGCTTTACGGAGTTTCTTTTTTTGAGTTGCTCGGTTTTTCGCATCACCTTTCAATTGTTTCCCTGCATATTTTCTCTGCTATTTTCAGATATAAATTCATGTGAATCTGCAATAGGTAGGATAAACAAAAAGCGATAGAATTCTGTGTCCTCACGCTGGCTGTAATCTCAGACTGAGATTTCCAAACTTCCGGTGACTTCATCGCTGTTGATACGCTCGGTATCCGTTCCCTTTCTGAAAAGGCAGGGTATGGGGTTTTTCAGTTCCGCCTTTTCCTCCCTTTATTTTCGGGTTACGATCGATTTGGTCAAGACAATGGTCAGGTGATGAAAACGAACCTTCCGGGAGAGTTCTGGAATCTCCATGATGACGAAATTAATTTTCAAGCCCGCGTTTTCACCTTCAAAGATGGACGAAAGAAGTGTACAATAAAAATGACTAAATTGGAGTTTGGAATCCAGGACACCCCGGGTTTACTGAAGGATACTGGTCTTATCGAGCGTGCCCACGAGGTGAACTTGTACATCTCGTTGACACCCATGAACCTTCGGGATATAATTGAAAGCGCTCTGCGCAAGGGATGGGGCGTGGCCAAGCGGTAAGGCAAGGGACTTTGGATCCCTTATTCGAAGGTTCGAATCCTTCCGCCCCAGCCATCTTTTTCTATTTTTGGAGATGAGGGAAACACGGTGCAAAAGTGGTGTTTGGTGATTTTGGCTGCCGGTCAGGGGAAACGGATGCGTTCTCCTCTTCCCAAGGTTTTCCTCCCTGTTCTGGGTAAGCCGCTGATGGAATATTTGCTCGATGTAACCGAATCGCTTGGATTTGCAAAGCGTCTGGCGGTGTTCTCTCCTTCTTTTCTTGAGGAAGCAAAAAAAACTTTTGGAGGTAGAGTGGAAGTTGTGACTCAGGAGATTCCCAGGGGTACGGCACATGCTGTAAAAAGCGCTTTGCCTTTTTGTGATGCTGGTATTGAGTGGGTGCTGACCGTATATGCTGATATGCCTCTTCTTCCCCGGGATACCATAGAAGCGATGATTCATTTTGTCGAAGCACAGCATGTCGATGTGGTCTTCCTGACGGCCGTTTCACCCAATCCTGGAGGTTTTGGAAGGGTGATTCGGGACGAAAAAGGTTTTCCCTTAGGGGTGGTAGAGGAAAAAGATTGTACGCCGCAGGAACGTTTAATTCGTGAAGTCAATGTGGGCGTGTTTGCTTTTCGGAAAGAAATTTTGGGAGCAATCCTGGAGGCGATTCGGGATGAAAATCAGCAGAAGGAGTTTTACTTAACTGATGCAGTAGCAGTGGGCCGGAAAAAGGGGTTTTCTGTGCAGGCTTTTCAGGTAGAATGGCGAGAAGAATTTCTGAATGTGAATAGTCCTGCAGATTTAGCTGGTGTTTTTGGGCTTGTGCGTGAGCAGAAAGTTGCTTCGCTATGGGTAAAAGGAGTGAAGATTCTTGATCCACAGTCGGTTTATATTGACTGGGACGTTGAGGTTGAAAGTGATGTGTGGTTATATCCCGGAGCCGTGATTGAGGGAAAGAGTGCAATTGGGAGGGGAACGAGAATTGGACCTTTTGCCAGGATTGTGGACAGTGTCGTTGGTCAAAATAGTGTCATCGAATATAGCGTGGTTGAACATGCTTACCTTGAAGATGATGTGCTGGTTGGTCCGTTTGCTCACCTTCGTCCGGGTACAATGCTTGGTAAGGGGGTGCGGATAGGCAATTTTGTGGAAGTGAAAAATTCTCAGATTGGTGAAGGAACAAAGGCACTCCACTTAAGTTACCTTGGTGATGCACAGGTGGGAAGAGAGGTCAACGTTGGGGCAGGCACCATTACCTGTAATTTTGATGGGAAGAAAAAAAATCCCACCTTTATCGAGGATCGGGTCTTTATAGGGAGCAATAATTCGCTCGTGGCTCCGGTTCGAATCGGGGAAGGAGCATATACTGCGGCCGGTTCGACAATTACCCGGGATGTCCCTCCGTATGCCCTGGGGATAGGAAGGGCAAAACAGGTAAACGTTGAGGAGTGGGCGAAAAGAAAGCGAGGAGAGGAGAAGTAATGTTTGGTTTTGTTGAAATTGCACAGCATCTCAAGGTTTTTTCCGGGACGGCTAACCCCTTTTTGGCACAGGAAATATGCTGGTACCTGGATATTCCCCTTGGCAAAGTTGACGTAGGTCGCTTTCCAAACGGAGAAATTCGGGTGCGGATTGAGGAAAGCGTCAGGGGATGCGATGTTTTTGTGGTTCAGCCTACTTCTCCTCCAGCGAATGACCATCTGATGGAACTCCTGATCATGATTGATGCGCTGAATCGGGCTTCGGCTGAGCGGATCACCGCGGTTATCCCGTTTTATGGATATTGTAAGCAGGATCGTAAAACCAAAGGGAGAGAACCGATTTCTGCAAAACTGGTGGCCAACCTCCTGACCACAGCAGGAGTAAATCGGGTTTTGACCATGGACCTTCACGCCGGGCAAATTCAGGGTTTTTTTGACATTCCGGTTGATAACCTGGCAGCACAGTCACTCTTAGCTCGTTATTTTTCGGCGAAGGGGCTAAAAGATATTGTCGTGGTCAGCCCTGATGTGGGGGGGACAGCTCGAGCGCGCAATTTTGCCAATTTTCTGGGTGTGGATCTTGCTGTGATTGATAAACACCGGCCCAGCTACTCTGAAGTCATGGTCATGAATGTCATTGGAGAAGTGAAAGGGAAAAATGCCATCATGGTTGATGACCTCATTGATACCGCCGCGACGCTCGTAGAAGGAGCAGAAGCACTTCTGAAGCATGGAGCCAAAAGGGTCTATGCGTGTGCCACGCATCCCCTTTTTAGTGAGCCGGCTCTGGAGCGGATCGGTCAATCATGTATCGAAGAGGTGGTGGTGACGAATACCATTTGCTGTGACCAGGAAATGCTTCGTCGTCGGGTTCAGGATCGAGTAAAGGTACTCTCGGTAGCACCCATTTTTGCTGAGGCGATCAAACGGATTCATGGGGAACGCTCGGTGAGCGAACTCTTTATATAAAAAACGGAGAGTGAGGATAGAAACCATGGAAGACAAGGTTACGATTCAATTATTTCAGAGAACCCCCGAAGAGAAGGGGAAGGGTGGATCACGCCGCCTGCGAAAGGCTGGATGGATTCCAGCAGTGTTATACTCCAAAGACAGTCGGGGTGGAAAAGGAGAACTGGTCAAACTGCCGGCAAGAGAGTTTGAAAAAGTGCTCTATGCACGTCACGCTTCGCATCATCTTTTGTCGCTTTCCCTTGACGGAAAGGAGAAAAGGAGCATTATTAAGGAGATACAGCGAAACCCCGTAAAGAATGAGGTATGGCATATCGATTTTTATGAAGTCAAGGCTGACCAGAAGATTTCTCTTTCGGTACCGGTAGTGGTTAAAGGTGAAGCAAAGGGTGTTAAAGAAGGTGGTATTTTAGAGGTCGTGACCACTGAACTCGAGATTGAGTGCCTTCCCGAAACCATTCCTGAAGCCATCGTTGTGGATGTCAGTAACTTGGAAATCGGAGACGCTGTCCATGTCCGGGAACTTTCAGTACCCCAGGGTGTAGTGGTTGCAGAAAGCCCGGATGAGGTTGTGGTGGTCATTACCCCGCCTGAGGTGGTGGCAGAGGTCAGTGTGAGTGCAGAGGAAACCGTTGAACCGAAAGTTATTTCTAAAGGAAAAGCCGAAAAGGAAGAAGCCAGGGGTGAATAAGTGTTTCTCCTGGTGGGATTAGGCAATCCGGGCAAACGATTCGCCCAGACACGACACAATGTTGGCTTTCGAGTTTTGGAACGTTTTGGAGAAGATTTTCATCTTTGCTGGAAAAAAGAGAATGGGATTGAGTGGGCAACCTGGATTTTGGAAGGTCAACCAGTTTATCTTCTCAAGCCTCTCACCTTTATGAATCGAAGTGGAGAGGGGCTCTGTTTTTTTTTAACTCGCCGTTGTTTTTTGACTCCAGAACTGGTGGTGGTGCACGATGACTTGGATTTTCCTCCTGGAGTGATCCGAATTAAGAGAGGGGGAGGTTCAGGAGGCCATCGTGGTGTTGAGTCGATCATGGCTGCCTGGGGAAGTGCCGACTTTGTTCGGGTGCGGGTTGGAATCGGCCGCCCATCCTTCAAGGAAGAGGTTGTTGAGTATGTGCTGAGTGTGCCAGAAGGCGAAGAGGTACGTGCTCTTGTTGAAGGTGAAAAAAAAGCGAAAGAAGCATTGCGCTGCATTATTGAGAAGGGTCTGGAGAGAGCGATGAACTGCTTTAATGTTTCTGGGAAGGGGACTGAATGACCAAGAAGGCTCTGGCTGAGCGCATTTCTTTTGTGTTGCAACCCACCTTTGTGGCTGTTGTTCTTTACGCTCTGGTGAGTTTTACCTATGAAAGAGGAGTTAGGGCGCTGTATTTTTTCGTGGTGGGTCTTGTCTTGGTCAGTCTTGTTCCCACTCTTTTTGTGCTCTGGCTTTCCTGGCGGGGAAAGGTGTCTGATCCGGATCTTCCTGATCGCCGAGAGCGCTTTAAACCATACCTTTTAATTTCTCTTTTCTACGGTCTGGCTTTGGCTATTTTCTACTTTTTTTCTGCTTCGTTTGCTCTTTTGGCCATTACCTGGTGTTACATTGCTGTAACTCTGGCGGGAGCGTTTGTCTCTCTTTTTTGGAAAATTAGCCTTCATCTGGCTGGTATTGCCGGACCGGTAACGGCACTGATGATGCTGTTGCACCCTCTGTGGGGACTCCTGTACCTTTCCCTCATACCCCTTGGGTGGGCAAGATGGTACCTCAAGAAACATACCGTTCCTCAGGTGGTAGCAGGGAGTTTCATGTCGGTGATGCTTACTCTGGGGATTATTGCCCTTTTTGTTTAGTTGGAGTATGGGTTGGCAGGAAGAATTTTGGAATCACGTGATGGCTCCCCTGGTGGAGCGCCTGCAAGAGCGAAAAGTTATTGGTGTAGAGCTTGTGCCCCCCTTACGAACACTCGTTGCGGCTTTTTTGGCTCGATTGGGAAATCTCCTCTATGTGGTTCCAGATGAAAGAAGCAGGATGAGGGTGGCCAGAGAACTGAGGACGTGGCAGTCCCTGGTTTCTTTAAGCCATGTCTTAGAAGCTGAATCCATGGATCTTTTCTCGGGTATAACATTACAGGAACGGATGAAAAGTACCGAAAATTGGGTCATGACGGTTTCGATTGACGATTTAAAAAGGGAAGTGGTGGAGTGGCAGTATTTTACGGCTCATTCCCATTTTTTACAGAAGGGTCAGGAAATCAAACGAGATCACTTTCTCGATTTTCTTTTCTCTCTGGGGTATGAGCGGGTTGACCTTGTGACCTCCAAGGGGGAGGTGGCCATAAGGGGCGAAGTGGTGGATCTTTTTCCGCCACAACTTGATCAACCGGTCAGGACCTTCTGGTGGGGGAACCAGGTGGAGAAGTTACGCACTTTTAACCCTGAGACCCAGAGAACCGGAGGAGAGTTGGAAAATCTTTTGATTCCTCCTGCCAGTGGTTTTTTCCGCACCATTCCTTTTTTACGAATTCTGGAAAAAGCGGTCTTCGTCTCTGTTTTTGATGGCGTGGCACCTGAGGGGGGATTTTCTTTTCCTCTATCGGTATACCTGGGGTTAAAGAGAAACGTCGGTGAAGTTTTGACCGTCTCTGTTTCCAGCAGTCCCTGTTTCGAGGGGAATATTGCTCAGTTTGTCGAGTCTATTCAGGCGGAGAACTGGAAATTTATTGGGGTGATTCTCCCCCAGGAAAAGATCGAGGTTCTCTCGCAGATTTTTATGGAATCGGGTATTCCTTTTGAAAATGGTTGGGATGGTCCAGCGAGGGTTCATTTTCAGGTAGGGTTTCTGAGTAGCGGCTTCCTCCTTCCTACCCTTTCTTCGGTTTTTTTCTCCGGGCGAGAGATTTTTGGGTTTTCTCTTCCTTCGTCGTCTTCGAAGGGAAAGATGACTACCTCTTCTTTTGAGTTCCTTTCCACCCTGAATCCTGGTGATTATGTGGTACATGAAGAACAGGGAATCGGGATTTTTCAGGGATTAAAGGAAATGGTGGTGCAGGGTGTGCGCAGGGTATATCTTGAGATTGGTTATGCTGGTAATGATGTTTTGTATGTACCCGTAGAAAATGCCCAGGTAGTCCAGAAGTATCTGGGGGTGGGTGAGGCAAAACCCGTATTGAGCCGTTTGGGAAGGGGAGAATGGACGCGGAGTCGAGAAAGAGCGAAGCGATCGGTTGAAAAAATAGCCCGGGAATTGGTAGAGCTCTATGCCCGGCGTCAGATTGAGAGAGGCCATGCTTTTTCCCCTGATACGCCTTGGCAGAGGGAATTAGAGGTTTCCTTCCCTTTTATCGAAACTCCGGATCAGAAAAGGGCTATTGAGGAAGTAAAGCGGGATATGGAAAGTCCCCGTCCCATGGATCGCCTGGTCTGTGGAGATGTGGGGTATGGAAAGACTGAGGTCGCGGTTCGAGCCGCTTTCAAGGCGGTGATGGATGGGAAACAAGTGGTAGTCCTGGCACCCACGACGTTATTATCTGAACAACATTATCTAACTTTTTCGGAACGGATGAAGGCTTTCCCTGTGCGCATTGCCGTGTTAAACCGCTTTCGGACCCCTGGAGAACAGAGGGAAATACTGGAGAAGGTAAAAAGTGGAGAAATTGATATTCTGGTTGGAACTCATCGATTGCTGAGTAAGGACGTCGTATTTCGGGATCTGGGACTCTTAATCATTGATGAAGAGCAGCGCTTTGGGGTTTTTCATAAAGAACGCCTGCGGACTATGAAAGCCAGCGTTGACGTTTTAACTCTCACGGCGACACCCATTCCCAGGACCCTTTATCTCTCGCTTTTAGGAATAAAGGATGTGAGTCTCATTGAAACCCCTCCCGAGGGACGAAAACCGATCACCACCCTGGTGCTGCCTCGAACTGTGAAAACCATTCGGGAAGCAATTGGGAGAGAAATAGAGCGGGGTGGACAGGTTTTCTACGTTTGCCCTCGCATCCGGGACCTTTTTCGAGTAGAAAAAGAACTGCGGGAAGTATTTCCTCACCTTTCTTTCGGTATTGCCCATGGTCGTTTGAAGGCGAAGGAGCTGGAAGAGATGATGAGGGCATTTTACCAGGGAGTCATACCAGTCCTCCTGTGCACTACGATTGTGGAAATTGGACTGGATGTGCCTCGAGCCAATACCCTTATTGTGGATCCGGCGACACTCTTTGGGTTAGCTCAGCTTTATCAATTACGGGGACGTATTGGTCGTTTTGATCGAGAGGCGTTTGCCTATTTTCTGTATCCTTCTCATCTCCGTTACGAAGCGCAAGAACGGTTGGAAGCGTTGCTTGAGTTCAGTACCACTGGTTCTGGCGCGAAACTGGCTATGAGGGACCTTGAAATTCGTGGTGCGGGCAATATCTTGGGTACTGAACAGCATGGCTTTATTCAGGAAGTCGGTTTTTCTCTCTATCTCAAGCTCTTGCAGGAAGAGGTTGCTCTGTTGAAAGGAGAAAACAAGGAAGCACCAGGCGTAAACCCCCGTATTTTTTTGAGGGTCAATGCCTACATTCCCTCTACCTATTTGGAGAATGAGACCGAGCGTCTTCATTATTATCGGAGATTTTGGGAGTCATCAAGCCTAGAGGATATTCTTGAACTCGTGGAGGAATTACAAGACCGGTTTGGACGTTTTCCGGAAGAGGTTGAAAATCTCTTTCAGATTGCAAGACTACGCTATTATGCTAAAATAACTCAGGTTGAAAGTATCGAAGAAAAAGACGATGGGATATATATTGAAGGGTCTCTGGAAACGTTGGGTAAAATTTCCGCGGTGATGAGGAACCGAATAGAAACGAGGTTACTCATTCAGAACGGTCGAGTGGTGCTGCGTTTGCCAAGGTTGTCAGCCGGTACACTTGTGCAGTTTTTGGAGAGGATGAGCCAAAATGGATGAAAGGGAGAGTAATGGAGTACTTTTTGAAGAACTCCTCGATATTGTTGCTCGATTACGGAGTGAAGATGGTTGTCCCTGGGATAGAGAGCAAACGCGAGAGAGCCTTAAGCCTTTGATGTTGGAAGAACTGTACGAGGCTTTTGACGCCATTGACAAGCACGATGAAATATCATTGCGGGAGGAGCTGGGGGATATGCTGTTGCATATCGTTTTCCATGCTCAGATCGGGAGTGAACAAGGGAGTTTTACCATCAGAGAAGTTTTAGCAGGCATTATTGCCAAGATGAGAAAGCGCCATCCCCATGTCTTTGGAGAACTCCAGGTCAAAAGTGTTGACGATGTGTTACTGAATTGGGAAAAAATTAAGGATGAAGAGCGGAAAGAAGGAAAAGGAATGCTTTCTTCGCTCCCCCGGTCTTTACCTTCCCTTTTGCGAGCTTTGGCCATTCAGTCTCGGGTAGCCAGGGTTGGTTTTGACTGGAAAGACGCCACAGAAGTCGAACGCAAAGTGGAGGAAGAGTGGAGAGAATTCCTTGAGGCTTGGAACCATCAAAATCGTACTCGGATGGAGGAAGAATGGGGGGACCTGGTTTTTGCTCTGGTCAATTTAGCTCGTCATCTTGAGATTCAACCAGAAGATGCGTTACGGAAATCCTGTGACCGCTTTGTGAGACGGTTTGAGTTTGTTGAAAAGAGAGTAAAGGATCAAGGGAAGGCGTTGGAAAACGTGACTCTGGAGGAGATGGATGCCTTATGGGAGGAAGCCAAGAAGGAGCGCTTGTAGGACAAATTCCCTGGGATGAGTTTAAGACGAGGGTCCAGGTGCTTTTGCCGCTGTTACAGGGGTGGAATCCGGATTGTCTTGTGGCTGTTAACGCAGAAGGGCTTCTTCTGAGTGGCCTGGTGAATCGGGTCTTGCAGAAAGAGGTTCGAACGATGGGTATTCAGGAAGAACCCTGGCAAGTTTTATGGGAAGCAGTGGGGGACTTGAAGGATAGGCGAGTTGTGATGGTTGCGGGACGTTTTCTTTTGGCTTCGACTCAAGAAAAGATTGAATCATTTTTGAAAGAACGGGGAGCGCTTTCGATACTGAAAATGGTTATTCTGGGGAGAAAGGGAGATTATTCCTGTTTTCCAGAAAAAAGCGAAGAAACCTTGTTGCCCTGGGAGGAACATGCGGCTCGATAAGTTTCTCCAGGTTTCAAGGCTTATCAAACGTCGTTCTTTGGCACAAACTGCATGCCACAGTGGTCGGGTGTTATTGAATGGGAGGGTTGCCAAACCCGCTACTCCGGTGAAAATTGGGGATCGGATTACGCTTTGTTCTGCAAGTTGGGAGGTTGAAGTGCAAGTCATGGCTCTTTCCGAGAAGGAAGGAGGAGGATTGTTCGAGCTTATCCGGAAAGAGAGGCGACTTGAAGAGTGAAAGTGGTGGTGTGCCCGAACTCTTTTAAGGGGAGTTTGTCAAGTATTGAGGCATCTTTGGCGATATGCCAGGGCCTTGAGGAAGCAGGAATAGAGGGAGTGATTGCAAAACCTCTGGCCGATGGAGGAGAGGGAACGATTGAGGCTTTTGCCTGGAATAAAGGTGGGCAGAAGCGTCTCTACCGGGTCATGGGTCCTTGGGGAGAAGAGGTGGAGGCTACGATACTTCTTTGGGAGAGTACCGCAATCGTGGAAATGGCTCAAGCGGCTGGATTAACACTTGTATCTCCGCACCAACGTAATCCTCGTCTGACCACCACGTATGGTGTGGGAGAGCTGCTTGGCAAAGCGTTGGCATTGGGTGTAAAGCGAATCATCCTGGCGGTGGGTGGAAGCGCTACAACCGATGGGGGGATGGGAGCACTTCAGGCCTTGGGGGTTCGTTTCCTGGATGCTCAAGGTCGAGAACTCTTTGGTGTCGGGGAGAACTTGCTCTCCGTTGCTTCGCTTGATTTCTCGGGTATGGTCATGAAACCCCGGGATGTGGAATTTCTGATTGCTTGTGACGTGGAAAATCCTCTATATGGGGAAAATGGTGCTGCGTACGTCTATGCTCCTCAAAAAGGGGCCTTGCCAGAAGATGTATCGTTCCTCGATAAAGGTTTACGACACTATGCCACGGTTGTGCGACAATTTACCGGGGTTTCCTTGGACGATCTTCCCGGAGGTGGTGCAGGAGGTGGTATTGCTGCTGGAATGTTTGCCTTCTGGGGAGGACAGATTGTTTCCGGAGGGGAGTTGCTTCTGCGGATTTTTGAAGTTGAACGGGAGGCAGAAGGGGCAACCTGGATGGTGAGTGGTGAAGGGAAAATTGACCGCCAGACTACTTTTGGGAAGCTTCCCTGGCGGGTACGGGAAATGTGTATGCGACATGGAAAACCCTTAATCCTGATTGGAGGGGTTGTGGAAGAAGATGCTGGTACGCTTTTTGGGGATCGCGTAGCGCTCTTTTCTTTGGCGAGTTGCTGGGAGACTGAGGAAGCAGCTTTTAAACAGGCTTTTTTGCGGTTGCGGAATCTTTGTTTGAATTTGGGAAAGATAATGAGGGAGGTATAAACAGTGGGGCAGAAAATTAAATTCATCTTTCCCCAGTCGGGGGTTACTGTAGAAGCAGAGTTGAAAGAGAGTCAATTGGCACAAAGTGTTTTGGCAATCCTGCCGTTTGAAGGGAGGGTGAATACTTGGGGTAAAGAGATTTACTTTCCCATTCCCCTTCAGAGTGATATGATATTTCCACAGGGATTGGTCCGAAAGGGGGATATCGGATACTGGCCGGAGGGAGCGTGTCTTTGTCTCTTTTTTGGTCCTACACCGGCAAGTTTGAGTGCTGAAGAAATTCGCCCGGCCAGCGATGTAGAAGTGGTTGGGCAACTTTTGGGAGAGGTAGACGTGCTGGAGCAAATTTCTTCTGGCAGTGTGGTAAAAATCGTAAAGGAATAGAAAGGAGCTGATGCTATGAGTACCATTTTCGATGTTCATGCTCGAGAAATCTTGGATTCAAGGGGAAATCCCACTGTTGAGGTCGACGTCACTCTGGCTTCGGGAGCTTTTGGGAGGGCGGCAGTGCCTTCTGGAGCTTCAACCGGGACTTTTGAGGCTGTGGAACTTCGCGATGGCGAGAAAAATCGTTACCTGGGTAAAGGGGTCAAAAAAGCGGTTTCCAACGTCAACGAAGTCATTGCGCCGGAAGTCATCGGACTGGATGCGCTGGACCAGGCTTCTATTGACAAAACGCTCATTGAACTCGATGGGACTCCCAACAAGGGGAAACTCGGCGCTAATGCCATTCTGGGGGTTTCTCTTGCTGTTGCTAAGGCGGCGGCAGATTATACTGGGCTTCCCCTCTACCGGTATATTGGGGGGTCGAATGCGCGAGAAATGCCGGTACCACTCATGAATATTTTGAACGGTGGGAAACATGCCGATAGTGGTGTAGATATCCAAGAATTCATGATCGTTCCCTGTGGAGCCAGTTCTTTCTCTGAAGCACTCCGAATGGGAGCCGAGACTTTCCATGCTCTGGCGAAGGTCTTAAAACGAAAGGGTTATTCCATCGGGGTGGGAGATGAAGGAGGTTTCGCGCCGAATCTTCGTTCGTCGGAGGAAGCTCTGGAGACCATCATCGAGGCCATTCAATTGGCCGGTTATGAACCGGGACGAGATGTTTTTCTGGCTTTAGATCCGGCTGCTTCAGAACTTTTCCGGGACGGTATCTACGTTTTTGAACGGGAAGGAACCCGAAGAAGCGTTGAGGAGATGGTGGAATTTTACCAGACGCTGGTGGAGAAGTACCCCATTGTTTCCATCGAGGACGGCTTGGCAGAAGAAGACTGGGAAGGCTGGAAGAAATTGACTTTTGCGCTGGGTGAAAAAATCCAGATTGTCGGTGATGACCTTTTTGTGACCAATAAAGAAAGGCTTTTGCGGGGTATTGCCGAAAAATCGGCCAATTCTATTCTGATCAAGCTTAATCAGATTGGGACCCTCACTGAGACTCTGGAAACCATCGAGACAGCCAAAAAAGCTGGATTTACCTGTGTGGTTTCACATCGCTCTGGAGAAACCGAAGACGCCACCATTGCCGATTTAGTGGTGGGGTGCAACGCGGGTCAGATTAAGACTGGTTCGCTCTGTCGTTCAGAGAGGATTGCCAAGTACAATCAGCTTTTGCGGATTGAGGAAGACCTGGGAAGTGCAGCGCTCTTTAGAGGAAAAGGCGTTTTCAAATCACTCCTTACTTAGGAGTGATTTGAAGAAGTTCATATTTGTACTGTTCCTTTCGTTTTTCTTTTTTGGCCTTACGTTGCGGACCAGCGAGAAGGTTGTTCTGTATTTTCGGTTGGAGCGAGAATTACAGGAACTTTCTTCTCGGGAAGAAGCGTTGCGTCGAGAAGTCGCTGAGTTACGAAAAGAGCGGCAATTTCTGGAAGAAGATTGGTATATTGAAAAGTTGGCTCGGGAGAAACTGCGCTTAGTAAAACCAGGGGAAATCCTGGTTCGAGTCATTGAGGAGTAGGGGGAGAAGGGCTTCTCCTACTCCTTTGAAAAAGAGGAGGACTACATCGTGGAAGAAACGAGACTGCGGGAGGAATTAGTTTGGTATGGGCAAAAAATCCTCCAACGGGGGTTAGTAGTTGGGCCAGGCGGAAATCTGAGTGCTCGCTTTGGAGAGCACATCCTTATTTCCCCCAGTGGTTTTGCCTTTGACGAAATACGTCCTGAAGATTATGTCAAAATTTCGCTCCGGGATGGGAAAGTGGTTTCTGGGGGGAAACCTTCTTCGGAAATTTTGATGCACTGGTTAATCTATCTTGAACGCCAAGATGCCATGGTCGTGATGCATACCCATCCTCCTTTTGTTTTAGGTGTTACTGGCGGTGGGGGTACCATTCAGCCGATGTTTCCTGATTTTGTGGCTTATCTTGCGAGGACTGCAATTCTTGACTACATTACGCCTTGCACCATGGACCTTGCTCAGGCTGTTCGGAAGGCCATTCGGGAAGCTGATGCGGTGCTCCTTCGTAATCACGGTTTGGTTACAGTAGGTTTGACCCTGAAAGAGGCGTATTATCGGACGGAAATTATGGAGGAAGCTGCTCGGATTACGGCTGTTAGCAAAATTTTCGGTGCTCCCCGTATTCTGAGCGCTCAGGAATGCGCAGACATCCTTGATCTTGACGCTGAGAAGTACCGCCAAGAACTTGTCAAAAAGGAGCTTTAGACTTGTTGGAGTTTTTCGGAAAGCTGAATTTGGCTTTCGATAATCTGCATACAGAGGTAACAGAGGTTGATTTCGCGGTCTAAGCCAATAGCAATGTGCCAATCAGCATCCTGACCGCAGAGATCACAGGGAACGAAAAACTGCATAATTGGTTCTCGGAAGGCGCTAAAATTTTTTAAGTATTTGGCTACTTCTTCCTTTGTTTTCATCATGAACCCTCCTTTCTTTTAGAGAAAAACAGATTGGTGATGAAAATATTCCCAATACTCCAATGCTCCACAGTATATTTTGGGGAGAGACTGCTTCGTCGTGTTTTTCCAGGAAAGCTCAGTTTTTATCAATCATTGTAATCCTGCTACACAAATTACACGCTGGGTAATAAAGCCTGGTGCATGCACCAGGCTTTATTACCCATTAATACGCGCAAACTCTTTCATAAAATTAAGGAGTGTCTCTACTGCTTCTATGGTTACCGCGTTGTAGATCGAAGCCCGGCATCCACCCACAGCCCGATGGCCTTTCAGGCCCACTAAGCCAGCCTTTTTCGCTTCCTGAACAAACCGGCTTTCTAAAGCTTCGGAAGGGAGACGAAAAATTACGTTCATCTTTGAACGGTCTTCAGGGAGAATGGGATTCCGATAAAAATCCTGGCTATCGATATAGTCGTAGAGGAGTTGAGCTTTTTGGCGATTGATTGCTTCCATTTTTTCTAAACCACCGATTGTCTCTTCCAACCATTCCATGACCAGGTTCACCACGTATATGGCGAAACAGGGGGGAGTGTTATACAGGGAATTTGATTCCACAAAGGTGGAATATTTGAGCATGGTGGGAAGGTTCTGGGGTATACGTTCCAACATGTCTTTGCGAATAATGACGATGGTGACCCCCGCTGGTCCAGCATTTTTCTGTGCTCCGGCATAAATGCACCCGAAAGGTTTCGGGTCAAATACCCGACTAAAAATGTCCGAAGACATATCGGCTATGAGGGGAATTCCTTCTATTTTTGGAAAGAAAGGCCACTGGGTTCCCCGAATCGTGTTATTTGAGGTGATGTGAAGGTATGAAAGTCCGGGTTCAATGGTAAAATTTTTGGGTATGTAGGTGTATTCTTTATCGGCAGACGAAGCCAGAATCCGCACTTCTTTGCCCAAGTTTTTAGCTTCTTTAATGGCTTTTGAAGCCCAGTAACCGGTATCTACGTAACCAACCGGTTTCCCATTCGGAGCAAAATTCATGGGAACCATGGTGAACTGGAGGCTTGCTCCACTCTGGGTGAAAATCACATCAAATTCTTCCCCAAGCTTGAGTATTCTTTTAATGCGAGTAACAGCCTCGTTGAGGATTTCTTCGAATTCTTTGGAACGGTGGCTCATTTCGAGGATAGACATCCCACTTCCTCGGCAGTTCAGCATCTCTTCTTGGATTCGCTTTAAAACCGGTAAAGGTAGTGCTGCTGGTCCAGGGTTGAACGTGCATACCCTTTCTTCCATGGTTATTCCTCCCTTACTGGTGCTCATTGTTTCTCTATATCAGTCTTCCTATTGTATCATTCTTTTTTCGTTTTTGAATTCGTTAGCAATAACTGAAGAAGCGAAGAAAGAGGGGATCCAGGAGGATCCCCTCTTATTGATTTACTCTAAAATACAGATAGACCTTGGTTCCTGAATGAGGAGGCCCAGGCTTTCTGAAATACTCAAGAAAAACCCGTCCTGATCGGTGCCCAGGAAACCAATTTGCATATCCTGTCCCAGGATCAGTGCGGCATAGGTCTCGTTCACATTGATGAGAATGCCACCACTTTGGAGGATTGGTGCCTTGATGACCCGGTCCTGCACGATTTCCTGAATGTGAGCGAGCTCGGTGTGGTGACCGGCGGGGTAACGGCGGAGAAGCAAATTGTAGAGTGATGGCGCAAGTGCCAGGGCGTATGGACCATGAAAACCGGTTTCGTCGAGAAGAGAGACAGCATTGATGATATCAAGGCTTGCCTGACCCACTTTTTCCCAGGAATGGAGAGAAAAGCGGAGGCTTTGCGGAAGCGTTAAAAGACCAGGCCATTGTTCGATACCCCGGAAAATCAGTGTATCTTCAGTGGTGGTACACGCGGTTACCGTTTGGACTAAGGGAGTTACGTCTAAAGTGATTCCTTCTCTTTCAAACTGCGCTACGGTGAGTTTATGGAGATGAAAGGTTTTTTCGATATAAAAAAGAGGCGCATTCTGAACTATGGTCACATCCTGTGACACCTTTGTAGATAAGGGTAAGGCTGTAACACCCAGACCCACAGGGCCCTTCAGGGGGAGGATCTTTCTCCCTGCAAGTTGAGCCCTTCCTACTTCGATCATGGTTTGATCAAGAATTTTCCACACTTTTTCGCCAAAAGGAGCGTCTTCTCGTCCCAAATACGGGTGAGTCATAATCATTCCTCCTTAGCGTAAAGAACCAATGGTCGGTTCTTCAGGGGTATCCGGTTTTGCACGTTCCTGCACCAACTCATCCACTTCTCTGGCACCTTGCTGTAAGAACTCTTTTTCATCTTCGGCTAGGATTTCAAGAAGGCGTAAAAACTCACCAGCATGCACTTTCTCTTCGTTAGCGATGTCAATTAGGACTTTTTTCGCTATGGGATTGTCCGTAGCGTCGGCGTGGGCCAAATAGAGATGTACCGCTTCTTCCTCCGCGGCGAGGTTGAGACGTATGGCGCGCAATAACTCTTCTGTGCTCATTTTGCGCGGGGGAACCATTCCCGAGAAAGGGTTAAGAAATTCTGGCACAATGGCACCTCCTTAAACGTGTTTTTAGAATAAAAAAAGAAACTCCTCTTATATTTTATTCCTTGGGTCTTCCTATTTTCAAATTACAGGGTAAAATAAAAAAATGATCGAGGGTGATTACTCTATTTTCTATAAAGGGAGGAAGTATCATGGCGGTTCACTTTAGCGAGTTAGGGTTGGTCAACACAAGGGAAATGTTTCGTAAGGCAATGGCAGGAAAGTATGCTGTTCCAGCTTACAATTTCAACAATATGGAACAGTTGCAGGCAATCATCACTGCCTGTGTGGAATGTAGCTCACCGGTCATTTTGCAAATTTCTAAGGGCGCCCGGCAATACGCTAACCAGACCCTCCTACGTTATATGGTTCCCGGGGCGGTACAAATGGCTCGTGAGATGGGAAGTTCCATTCCCATTGCTTTGAATCTCGATCATGGGGATTCTTTTGAGCTGGCGAAATCCTGCGTTGATTATGGTTTTTCCAACGTGATGATTGATGGGTCACATCTCCCTTATGAAGAAAATATCGCTCTGACCAAAAAAGTGGTCGAATACGCTCATGCTCATGATGTAACCGTAGAGGGAGAACTTGGGGTGCTGGCGGGCATTGAGGAACATGTTTCCTCAGAAGTTTCCCACTATACCCGTCCGGAAGAAGTGGAAGATTTCGTCAATCGGACTGGCGTTGATAGCTTGGCAATTTCCATTGGAACGTCTCATGGGGCTTACAAATTTAAACTAAAACCCGGTGAACCTTTTCCCACTTTGCGTTTCGACATTCTGGAGGAAATTGAGCGTCGTCTTCCTGGTTTTCCCATTGTGCTTCATGGTGCTTCTTCGGTGCTACAGGACTACGTAAACATTATTAATCAATATGGGGGAAAATTGGAGAATACGGCTGGTGTTCCCGAAGATCAGATTCGCCGTGCAGCGCAGTCAGCAGTGTGTAAAATCAATATTGATTCGGATGGCCGTCTGGTAATGACGGCAATGATCCGGAAGTACCTGGCAGAAAACCCCAAAGAGTTTGATCCCCGTAAATACCTGGGCTATGCACGAGAAGAGTTGAAGAAAATGTATATCTCAAAGTGCCAGCTTCTGGGGAGTGCTGGACGCGGTTGATAGTCAGTGGGGGATGTGCGTCAACATCCCCCACTGGTTTTTTGAGTAGAGGGGCATATCACAGAAAGGAGGATGGTGAGGACGAAATTTTTCATCGATACGGCTTTCGTGGATGAGGTTCGTCAGGCTCTTGAGCTGGGAATTCTTGATGGTGTGACCACTAATCCTACCTTGGTGAGCAAAACCGGACGAGGTTTTAAGGAAGTGATTATGGAAATTTGTAAAATTGTGCCTGGACCAGTCTCGGCTGAAGTGGTCAGTCTTGATGCCGAAGGTATGATCCGGGAAGGGAGAGAACTTCATGGCTGGGCACCCAATATTGTGGTCAAGATTCCCATGACCGCGGAGGGTTTGAAGGCGATTCGGGCCCTTGCTTCTGAGGGTATTGCTGTGAATACCACCCTCATTTTCCACCCTTTGCAGGCGCTCATGGCGGCAAAAGTCGGCGCAAAGTACGTCAGCCCCTTTGTAGGGAGACTCGATGACATATCGAGCGACGGTATGCGTCTTGTAGCCGACATCGTCCAGATTTTTCGAAATTATGGAATGACTGCTGAAGTCATCGTTTCATCGGTGCGTCATCCCATGCATGTGGTTGAAGCGGCAAAAATTGGAGCTCATATTGTCACCCTTCCTTTTGGTGTGATTCAGAACCTGGTCAGACATCCTCTCACTGATATCGGTTTGAAAAATTTTCTTGCTGATTGGGAGAAGGTTCCTGAAAAGCCGTTTTGAATGATACAAAGCCAGAAAAGGATGTGAGTGAACCATGGAAGTGCCACAGGAAGTTTCACAACTCCCGCGTTCTGGGATTCGAGAGTTGATGGGGATGGCTCTCGCTATACCTGATTCCATTCGGCTGGAAATGGGTGAACCCCATTTCCCCACTCCTGCTTTTGTTACAGAGCGGTTACAGCAATTTTTGCTCCAGGGAGAAATTCGTTACACGCCTACAGTGGGCATTCCTTCTCTGCGGGAGAAAATTGCAGCTAAGCTTTTTGCAGAAAAAGGATGGCGGGTTCCGGTCGACCAGATTATGGTTTTACCTGGGTCACTGTTCGGAACTGTAACGGTTTTTCGTACCGTTCTTCGTCCAGGTGACGAGGTACTGGTACCTGATCCTGGCTTTACGAACCACTTTTCCCAAGTAGAACTCTGTGGAGGAAAATCGGTTCATTATCATCTCCTTCCTGAAAACCAGTACCTTCCCGATTTTGCCGAGATTCGCCGTCTGGTGAATTCTCGCACCAGAGCGATCCTCGTGAACTCTCCTTCCAATCCCTTAGGGGTGGTTTTCTCCCGGGAAACGCTAGAAGAAATTGCCCGTCTTGCTGAGGAATATGGGTTACTCGTGATTTCCGATGAGGCATACGAAAAATATGTGTATCAGGGTCAGCACGTCGGTATGTTTGAGATGGTGAGTTCAGAACGGTTGGTGACTATCTTTTCTTTTTCCAAAACCTATGCTCTCACCGGCTGGCGGGTGGGATATATGGTGGTTCCGCCGTCGCTTTTCCCTCACTGTGCGAAGGTTGCAGAATACCTCATTGCCTGTACTTCCCATATTTCTCAAAAGGCTGCTGAAATTGCTCTTGACCTTCCCAGAGAGGAAATCGAAAGAATGGTGCGTTATTATGACGATAACCGTCGTATTGTTACGGTTTTACTCTCTGAGGGTGGTTTTCGCTTCTTTAATCCTCAGGGAGGGTACTATGTGTGGGTGGATGTGCGAGAGTTTGGGAGGCCCTCACTGGAATTTTGCAAGGAACTGCTCCTCAGAGAAAAGGTCGCTTTCGCTCCTGGAGATACGTTTGGGGAGAGTGGAGAGGGATTTGTGCGGATTTCCATTTGTCGGCGAAAGGAGGAAGTTGAAGAAGGTGTAAAGAGATTAATTTCCTGGAGGAGAGAACATTGTTAAAGCCCGTTCTGGCTCTCACCATGGGGGATCCAGCTGGGGTGGGTCCTGAAATCGTGGTCAAAACTATAGCTTCCTGGGATATAGAAGCTATTCCCCTTGTGGTTGGCGATGGGGGTGTTTTGGAGAGAGCACAAAAAGTAAGTGGGATTACGGTACATTGGCAGGAGGCTCGTTTTCCAGTGCAGGGAGATGGTCCATTGCTCCTCCACCTTGGTAATGTTGATCCTTCTTTCTCTTTTGGAAAAATCACTCCGGAAATGGGACGAGCCAGTTACGAATATATTGAAAGGGCCACCATGCTCGCCTTGGAAAAAAAGGTGCAAGGTATTGTTACTGCTCCCATCAACAAAGAGGCCCTTTATCAGGCTGGTATTCCCTTCATTGGTCACACCGAGATTTTACAGTCTTTAAGTGGTGTGGATCAGGCTTTAACCATGTTTCAGGTGGGAACATTGCGGGTTTTCTTTTTAACGCGCCACCTTTCTCTTAAAGAAGCCATTGAAAACGTGAAAAAAGAGGCTCTGGTTTCTTTCGGGGAAAAAATGGTTTTGTATCTTCGACTTCTGGGGATTTCTGTCCCTCGGATTGCGGTTGCGGCTTTAAATCCCCATGCTGGAGAAGGTGGGCTTTTGGGAAGAGAGGAAATCGAAGAAATTATGCCCGCTGTAAAGGAACTGAGAAAAAGAGGATACCAGGTTTCCGGTCCCTATCCGGCGGATTCGGTTTTCTTTTTTGCTTCACAGGGAAATTTTGACGCGGTTCTTTCACTCTATCACGACCAGGGACACATTGCCACTAAGTGCCTTGATTTTTACCGTACCGTGAGTGTTACGCTGGGGCTCCCCTTTATCCGTACTGCTCCGGATCACGGCACGGCTTTTGATATAGCTGGTCGAGGCATTGCTCGGTATGAAAGTATGTACGAAGCAAGTCGTGTTGCAGCACATTATGCCCTATTTTATACCCTCCCACTTCAGAATAAGGCATCCTAAGGGGGGAAGTGTCAAGGAAAGGGTATAAGGCCTTCCGTGGGAAGGTTCTTCCTGAGCATGAACCAGCCCCCAGTTTCCCACATTGCTTCCACCGTAAATTTCAGCGTCGCTATTGAGAACTTCCCGGTAATGTCCAGGTTTCGGTACCCCCAGACGGTAATTAAAGCGCACCACCGGGGTAAAATTAGCCACAAACAGGAGAAAATCATCGGGATTTTCGGCTTTACGGATGAAGGAAATAACGGAATTGTCGGCGTCATGACAATCGATCCATTCAAAACCCTTCCAGGAGTAATCACATTCGAAGAGCGAATTTTCCTGGCGATAAAGGTGGTTGAGATCCTGGACAAAACGCTTGAGTCCGGAGTGAGTAGGGTAGTTCAAAAGAAACCAGTCCAATTCTTGATTATGGTTCCATTCTCTCCACTGACCAAAATCGTTTCCCATGAAGAGGAGCTTTTTGCCCGGATATCCAAACATGACGGCATACGCCAAGCGAAGCTGAGCAAATTTCTGCCACCAGTCTCCGGGCATTTTTTCAATCATACTTTTTTTGCCGTGAACCACTTCGTCATGGGAGAGGGGAAGGATAAAGTTTTCCGAGAATGCATACATTAGGGCGAAAGTCAGATTATTATGATGATACTTACGGTAGATGGGGTCCTTGCTCATGTAGAGGAGAAAGTCGTTCATCCACCCCATGTTCCATTTAAAAAGGAAGCCAAGCCCTCCAAGGTACGGTGGTAGGGTTACGCCTGGCCAGGCCGTTGACTCTTCGGCAACGGTGGCAATACCAGAAAAACTGGTGTAAAGACGCTCATTGAGTTTTTTTAAGAAATCCATAGCTTCCAGATTCTCTCGTCCGCCATAGATGTTGGGAATCCATTCTCCCTCATTCCTGCCGTAATCAAGGTAAAGCATGGACGCCACCGCGTCGACTCGTAGGGCATCGATGTGATATTCCTTGAGCCAGAAGAAAGCGTTGGAGAGGAGAAAGCTCTGTACTTCGTGGCGACCATAATTGAAGATATAACTTCCCCAATGAGGGTGCTCTCCCTTACGGGGATCGGCGTGCTCATAGAGTCCGGTACCATCGAAATGCCCCAATCCATGGGCATCTTTCGGAAAATGGGCGATGACCCAGTCGAGGATTACCCCGATACCATGACGATGGCAGTAGTCTACGAAGTACATGAAATCGTGAGGTGAACCAAAGCGACTGGTAGGGGCAAAATATCCTGTAACGTGATAACCCCAGGAACCGTCAAAAGGATGTTCGGCAATGGGGAGAAGCTCTATGTGGGTATACCCCATTTCTACCACATATTTGACAAGTGCGTGGGCAAGTTCCCGATAATTGAGAAACGAATTATTTTCCCCCCTTTTGAATGAGCCAAGATGCACTTCGTAAATACTCATAGGGCTTTTCAGAAGGTTTGTGTTCTTTCGCTTTTCCATCCATTCTTCATCACCCCAGTGGAATCCGTCCAGTTTGTAAACGATTGAAGCGGTTTTGGGACGTACTTCAAAGAAAAAGCCATAAGGGTCGGATTTGAGCAGGAGTTGGCCGGTTTTGGTTTTAATCTCAAATTTGTATAGGGTATTTTCTCCAATTCCGGGAATAAAGATTTCCCATATTCCCGAATTTTTTAAAGGACGCATACCATGTACTCTTCCATCCCAATTGTTAAAATCTCCGACTACACTGACTCGCTCGGCATTCGGAGCCCAGACAGCAAAGTGGACCCCTTCTGTCCCTTCCATGCTGATACAATGGGCACCAAGTTTGGCATAGGCGTAGTGATGGGTTCCTTCGTTGAAGAGGTGGAGGTCAAGGTCGGTGAGAAAGGGTGGAAAGGAATATGGATCCCGAATCGTATATTCTTTACCGTCTTTTTTGATTTTAAGTAGGTAAGGGAAAGCCGTGTATCCTTCCAAAATCCTTTGAAAAAAACCCTCTTCATGGACCTTCGTAAGAGGGAATAACTTTCCTCCTTCTTTTTCCATCACGGTGACGTTTTGAGCACCGGGAAGGAAAACTCGTACGACCACACCCTGCTGGATTTCATGCATCCCCAGGAACGAGAAAGGATTGCTGTAATTACCCTTGACGATGGCCTGAATCGATTCTCTTTCGGTCATGTGTTTTCTCCTTTTTGAGAAAAGTAACGAAGTTTCTCGTAAAATATTTCTTGAATGACTTCCGGATGGGCTTTGTAAGGGATGACAATCCGGGATGATGGTTCCGGTAGAGGAGGAAGCGAAAGGGGTAGCAAAGAAAGTTTGGCATTGTAGGCAAAGACGATGAGTTTCTCGAGGTTTACAGTGTCAGCGATGTTATACGCCAGAAGGGTTTCTAAAGCCTCAGGACACCCTTCCTCATATTTCTGCCAGAGTAGTACTGCAGTGTATCCATCCACTCCTTTCAGCTCTCCCCGGTCGATGCCTAACATTTTTTCGCAAGCTTTTAAACCTCCTCGCAGGCCTAAACTTCGTAGGACGTACCGCAAGTCAATATGTACCTGAGGAAGCTTTATTCTCAGAGTCCTTTCAATGAAAGGAACATCAAAACACTTGCCACCAAAGGTGATGAGCACTTTATAACGTACGATTTCTCGGGCGAATTCCTGTAGGTTGATACCGTGGATGAAGGTCTTAATCTCTTGCCCGTTGAAAAGAGTAACGGTGGTAATATGATCATCAGGAGGATTGAGGCCGGTGGTTTCAATGTCAAGGAATACTGAATGGTGCCTGAATTCAGGAAACATCCTCCAGAGTTCTCGAGAGGGCAAGAGGCTGGCAAAGAATAAAGCTTCCTCTCGCTCAAGATGGCTCAGGGAGCGAAGTACAAAGGATTTCAGGGTATAATGGATTGCTGGATAAGGGAGACGCTGAGGCGAAAGTTCAAGTAGCGCTTCCTCCCAGGTGGTAATGCCATGTTCCCAGAGCTTTCGTTCGATTTTTTCTCCTATGTTCGGTATGTGGCAAAAAGTGGATGTTAACATATTTTGTCCTTTTAGGGTTTCTTTTTTAAACTACTTACTTGTACACTTATATTGTAAAATATTGGGAGTGCTTTTCCAATTAGGAGTAGAAAGAGTTTGGCAATGTGAGCGCCTTGTGAATCCTGAAGGGGGGCTAAGCAGTGAAACGCGTTGGAGTTTTAAGTGGAGGGGGAGACTGCCCGGGTATTAATGCGGTCATTCATGCGGTAGTAAAGAGAGCGATCCTCAAATATGGTTTTGAGGTAATTGGTATTCTAGATGGTTTTGAGGGCATGGTGGAGGAAAGATGGCGCTCTCTCAATTACAACGATGTTTCCGGCATCATGCCATTGGGTGGAACCATTCTCGGTACTTCGAACCGGGCGAATCCTTTCCATTACCCGGTTTGTGACGAAAAAGGAGAACTCTGTTTTGAGGATCGGTCTCAAAAGGTGGTCGAAACTTATGAAAAACTTAAACTTGATGCCTTGATTGCCATCGGGGGGGATGGAACGTTCCATGTGGCAGAGAGGCTTTCCCAGATGGACCTTCGAATTGTCGGAGTTCCCAAGACTATTGATAATGACCTGAATGGGACGGATCTCACTTTTGGTTTCGACTCGGCGGTAAAAATTGTCACTGAAGCGATTGATGCGCTACACACCACAGCGCAGTCTCACCATCGGGTAATGGTGGTGGAAGTGATGGGTCGTTATGCAGGATGGATTGCGTTATATGGGGGAATTGCTGGAGGGGGTGATGTGATTCTCATCCCTGAGATTCTTTTCGACCTAGCTAAAGTTGGAGAGTTTATCCGGAAAAGACAGCAGGCCGGAAAGCGTTTCAGCATTGTGGTGGTAGCCGAAGGGGCTCGCCCTCGAGGTGGTGAAATGGTGGTTCAGAAAATCGTCAAGGAGAGTCACGACCAGATTCGTCTGGGTGGTGTTGGTCATGTTGTTGCCCAAAGTATTGAGGAAAGAACTGGTTTAGAAGCTCGAACCGTTATTCTGGGGCACCTGCAAAGAGGTGGTTCACCCACGGCTTTTGACCGGATTTTGGCTACCCGTTTTGGTGCAAAAGCCGTAGATCTTGTGGTAGAAGGGATGTTTGGCCATTTCCCTGCGCTGCGCGGGAAGGATATTGTGCCAGTGACTCTGAAAGAGGCCATTGTTTCACTTAAAGTTGTGCCCCCTGATTCCCCAATTCTTGATGTGGCTCGTTCTATGGGAACCTATTTTGGAGATTGAAAGGGAGGACGAACGGTGATTAGTGAAAGAACAAAAAAGGCCTTAGAAATTGCTCAAGAGGCAGGAAAATTCGCTTTTTCTCGGTGCCATTCGGTAGGCAAAGTTGAAACCAAAAGTAGCCTCATTGACGTTGTGACCGAGGTTGATAAGGAGACGCAGCATTTAATCGCCAGGCAACTGAATCGCTCTTTTCCGAAAGATCTGGTCTGGGGTGAAGAGAGTGGATATCCACTGGAGGATTTTTCCTCCACCTGGGTCATCGATCCGATTGATGGGACGAGTAATTACATCCATGGTTTACCTTTTTATGCTATTTCTATGGCATATTTTCGGGGTGGAAAACCATCCATAGGGGTGATTTATGCTCCTGTTCTTAAAGAGCTTTTCTTTGCTGAAGAAGGACAGGGTGCTTTCCTCAATGGAGAGCCGATTCGAGTTTCTCCGGTGGACACGTGGCATCAGGCAATTGTGGGGACCGGTTTTCCCCACGATGAAAAACGCTGGGCGTTTATCGAGCCACTCTATGCTCGATTGTTGACTACCTGTCAGGCTCTCCGGGCCATGGGAAGTGCGGCGTTGGGTGTGGCCTATGTTGCCTGTGGTCGTCTAGATGGGTATGTTCAACTGGGGATTTCTTTCTATGATGTGGCGGCAGGAATATGCCTGGTGAGGGAAGCAAAAGGAACAGTCAGTGACCTCTGGGGAAAGGAGTGGACCTTCGTCAGCCGGTCACTGTGGGTGACAAACGGCGTTCTGGATTTGGGAGTTGTGAAAGGAGTCCTCCCAGAAGAAACCCCTGTGCAGCGTTGATTACTTTTCTGGTGAGGGGCGACGGAGAAAAAAATAACACCAAAAGACGTGTCCCTCCCACGCAGATACAGATAAACGCTGGGACCAGAATCCAGGAGTTTAACTTTCCTATGACTTCGGCAAGAAGAAAGGCGATGCCGATGGCAATGGTGGTGAGACTACTTTGTCCGGTATCCCCCCGTTTGGGTGGTGATGGAGTCTTCAGGTCCTGAGGTAAAAGTCCTTTCGCAATCATGGCCATTTTTTGACGGTGTTCGGTGAGAATGGCCACAACGGCGACCGAAATTCCTGCTAAGGGAATCAGTATCCAGATCCAATCTGCTATATTCTTTCCCTCCTTTTCATCTTGAAACCATTATAGAGGAAAAGAGCGATGTTGGATAGAGATAACATTTTTTTGGATGGTATACTTAGAATATATTTCAATCCATGACACCATAAGGGGGATGGAACATGAGAAAGATTGCCATTATTGGAGCAGGAAGTATCGTTTTCTGCAAGACACTCATGCTTGATATTATGGCTACGCCACCTCTGGAAGAGACGCAGTTTGCGTTGATGGCTCCCTCTACCACCCGCACAAGCCAGGTAGAACGTTTTGCTAAAAGGGTCATTGAGGCCAATCGCCTCAAGTCGGAAGTGTACGTTACCACGGATCGCAGAGAAGCCCTGCGGGATGCAGATTATGTGATTACTACCTTCCAGGTTGGCGGGGTGTCGGCTTTTCAGATGGATTATGAAATTCCTCTTAAATATGGTGTGGATCAGTGTATTGGCGATACGCTTGGACCGGGAGGAGTTTTTCGAGCCCTGCGGAGCATTCCCGTCATGCTTGAAGTTGCTCGAGAAATGGAAGAAGTTTGTCCTAGAGCCATTCTCCTTAATTACGTCAATCCTATGGCCATGGTTTGCTGGGCATTGGGAGAAACCAGAGTTCAGTTTGTTGGTCTTTGCCATGGGGTCCAGACCACTCTGGATTTGATTTCTGGATACGTGGGGGTACCGAAGGAGGAAATTGATTATATCTGTGCCGGAATTAATCATATGGCCTGGTTTATTAAACTGGAGCACCGAGGGAAGGACCTTTATCCTATTCTGCGGGAGCGTTTTGAGCAGCCTGAGTACTATGTCAACGAAAAAGTACGTGGAGAGGTATTTCGGCATTTTGGGTACTTCATGACTGAGTCGACTGGCCATCTTTCAGAATATGTTCCCTGGTTCCGCAAGAACGGGAAAGCCTTGTCACTTTACTGTGACGAACCATCTTTTGGTGGTGAGTCTGGAGCCTACTATAAGTGGTCGCAGTACGTCGCTTTTAAGTATCAGAACAGGGATGTATTGAGTGATGAGCCGGTAACTCTTCCACCGCGAAGCGTGGAATACTGTTCATACATCATTGAGGCTCTGGAAACGGGAAAAACCTTCAAATTCAACGGAAACGTGCGGAACGATGGAATGATTACCAATCTTCCTCCGGATTGCTGTGCCGAAGGACCCATGTATGCGGACCGTTCAGGATTACATCGAACCATTGTGGGGAACCTGCCTCCTCAGTGTGCAGCCTTAAATTTAACCAATATTAACGTCCAGCGCCTGGCAGTACTGGCAGCCAAAAGTGGTGATCCGGAATACGTCGTCCAGGCCTGTGCCTTGGATCCCCTCACCGGAGCGGTACTTACTCTGAAAGAAGTTCGGGACATGGTTCGGGAGATGTTGGAAAAAGAGAAACAGTGGTTGCCTCAGTTCGAAGGGAAAATATTAAAGTCCACTCCCACCATTGTTATTCCCAAAAATGTTGAACGGGCCAAAGTTCCGGTTGATCCGGCCCTGGCAATTTTTGCCCGTTTTGGGGAGCTGGCACAATGATGAAAGTCGCCATTGCTTCGGATCATGCTGGTTTTCGTTTTAAGGAGGAAGTTAAAAAGAAGCTGGTACACGAGGGATACGAGGTACTGGATTATGGAGCAGCGGATGAAACGCCCACTGGGACCGGCCCTTATGCTCAGAAAGTCGCTCGTGCTGTTTCTCTGGGGGAGGTAGAGCGGGGAATTCTCATCTGTGGAACCGGTGGGGGTATGTCGATTGGTGCTAACCGTTACCCTAACGTGCGGGCAGTGCTTGTTTTCAATGAGTTTACCGCTCTGAATGCTCGAAAACACAACGATGCTAATGTTCTGGTTCTGGGTGCGCGAACCATCGACCTTGCTCAGGCTCTGGTTTTTGTTGATATCTTCTTACAGACGCCTTTTGATGGGGGCAAGTACGCTGAACGTCTGGCGTATCTTGAAAGGGTCGAACGGGAGGTCTGGGAATTGTTACAGAGGAAATTTGCTCAGTAAATTGTTATTTTTCAGGAAAAGGCTCAGGGACAAACTAAAGTTTATTCCGTATGCACCGATATATAGAAGTGGAGAGGTGAAAAAGGGGGATGGAGAATGAGGATAAAAATTCGCACGAATTATGGTCTTTACAGGAATACTGTATCGATGCCGCTTTCGCCTTGTGATTTCCAGAGTTTGTCCCTGGTTTCTTTTTCATGCTCACCAAAACGTCTTCAGAAAGAGGACGGCCGCTCTATTATTCATGAGCCAAGTCGTCCGTTAGAAGCCTCATAACTAAGGGAGGGCTTATCATGCTTCACCGTGGTTTAAAGGGAAAGTTGATGATTTTTTTTCTCGTTTTTTCCTTGGGTCCGTTGCTTTTCCTGTTTTTTTATGCTTTCTCCCGTTTTCAGGTTTCGCTCACCGAGGCGTATAACTCCCAGTTGCTGAGCATTGCCGATACCGTGGCTCGCTCTGTTGACGCCTGGGCACAGAGAAAGATTGACCAACTTTCTGCCGGTAGGGATCCTAACGCGGTTCAGACCTTTTACGTGAATCCGGACGGGGAGGGTTCGGATAATAAGGGTGCCAAGATTGCGTTGAGGGATAACCCCTACTTTTTGAAAGCGAAGTCAACGGTGTTGCCCACCTTTTCGGGTTTTCAACGGGATAAGGAAACCGGAAAGAAAGTAGTGTGGGTATTTCAACCGCAGGTCGTCAACGAGAAGCTTATTGGAGTGTTGGGAATGGTTGTTTCTGTGGAAGACCTCGAGAACATGGTTGCTTCCATCCGGGTGGGACAAGGTGGCTCTGTGGTTTTGGTGGATGGAGAGGGATATTTTGCCATTCATCCTGATGAAGATAAGGCTTTAGTGACCAAAATTTCTGATGTCGATGCTACTTTGGGAAAAAGGCTCATGGAAGAGAAAAGTGGTTTGCAAGGAGGAGATGGTCGGAGTAACATCCTGGCGTTTTCTAAATCAGAACTTTCCGGCTGGCAAGTTCTCGCTGAAATTCCCGTTCAAGAAGCGTACGCCGGAGTGCTGATGGTGCGAACCTGGCTTTTAGTGATTATTGCCGTTATTGGTGTGGTGGTTACGTTGCTTTCTCTTTGGATTTCGGGAATGGTTTCTTCGGGGATTATCAAAATAACGGGTATTGCGAAACTCGTTGCGACGGGGGATTTAAGTGTAGAAACCGCTGAGCTTGAGGGTCTGAAAGAACGGTTTCGGGATGAGGTGGGAATTCTGGCTGGGGTATTTTCGCAGATGGTCTCCAATTTGCGGGACTTGGCCCGAAGCATTGTTGAGGTTTCCACACGTCTTGCTTCTTCGAGTGTCGAGGTTTCCCGTTCTTTGGAGGAGATAACCAGAGCAAACCAAGAAGTCGCCGGTGCTGTAGCGCAGGTAGCTGAGGGTTCCGCGAAACAGAGTGAAGACCTTAACCAGCTTAGTCGAAGAGCTGAGGAAATGGCTGAAAAAGCCGATATGGTGAACCGGGCTACGCAGCGAAACCTTGCTCTTCTTGAGGAAATGAAAGAGAACTTGCAGAGAAATTCACGCTCTCTCACTGAAATTGAGAAGGCTATTACCATGGTGGAAAAAGAAGAGGAAAATACCCAGAAGGAAGCTCAAAAGGGGCGGGAACTTCTGGAGATTCTCTTGAATAACATTTCTTCCATCTCTCAGGTTGCCGGAGAAGCAGGAAAGGCCATATCCACATTGAACGAACGGTCGCAAGAAATTGGAAAGATTGTTGATATCATTACCACCATTGCCGAACAGACCAATCTCCTTTCTCTCAATGCGGCCATTGAAGCGGCTCGGGCTGGCGAAGCTGGGAGAGGTTTTGCGGTGGTGGCCGAAGAAGTCCGAAAGTTGGCCGAGAACTCAGCGCAGGCTGCCCAGCAGATTGCGCAACTCGTCGCAGAGATCCAGAAAGATACTGCCATGGCGGTAGAAAAAATGGAAGAAGCACGTTCTCGAGTTGACGGTGGTGTGCGACAGACACAGGAAGCGAGCACTGGATTCAGCACCATTGCTCAGGCCATACACCGGGTAATGGAAAGCATTCAAGCTTTGGCTCAGGCTTTTGAGACAGCGAGGAATGCTCAAAAAACGACCGAAAGAGGAGAAGAAGAAATTACGACCCTTTCCGAAGATAACGTCAAACTCATTGAGGAAGTCTTGGGGCATATTCGGTTCGTTTCTGAAAGCATTGCTTCACTCGCTTCGGTGTCCAGCGAGAACGCTGCTTCAAGCGAAGTGGTCTCGGCTTCAGTGGAAGAACAGAGTGCCTCTTTGGAAGGTGTTGCTGGGACAACAAAAGCCCTCTCTGAATTGGCTCAAGAATTGCGCCAGGCAGTTTCTCGTTTTAAAATGTAAAGGTAAGGAGATACCAAAGCGTGGGGCCGTTTATCCAAAAACTTCGTCTTAGCGTTATCGCCGATTGGCAGAAAATTCTGACTCATCCATTTTTGGTGGAATTGGTTCGGGGTGTTCTTCCCCGAACCAAGTTCGATTATTACCTAAGTCAGGATGATCACTACCTCCAGGATCTTCTTTCCACCTTGGGGATTCTGGTGGCTAAATCGTGCGGAGAGACCAAAAGGTTTGCCGTTCGACTACTCTATGAGACTTTACATGGTGAAATAACAATGCATGAAGTAATCGCAAAAGAAGGTAAAACAAAAACTTTTCCCAGGGGTGAAGCGGCGTCTGCGTATGGTGACTTTCTGCTTCGCACGGCGTATGAAGGGGATGCGCTTGATATCCTCGTTGCAATTTGTCCTTGTTTCTGGAGTTATCTGGAAATCGGAGAACAACTATTTCCTCAGATAGAAACAAATATCCCTTCGGTATACCGTTTCTGGGTAGAGAGTTATGTCAGCGATGGGTATAGGCGGATTACCAGTGAGCTTCTTACCCGCGTGGAAGAAGAGCTGAGTGGTGTTTCAGAAAGAAAGCACGTGAATCTCGTTGGTCTTTTTCAACGGGCCACTTGGTTTGAGTATCGCTTTTGGGAGGAGAGTTATGCATTTCATTGAGGGTGAATGATACCTGAGTGACATTGGCAATCGGGTGGACTTTGTGAACGGGATCGGTTTTCATGGTAGATCGAGATAGGAATATAAACCTCCTTGAGGGTTTATGCAATTTTTTCCTTCCCCAGCATTGTGTGGCTTGTGCTCGTTATCTTCCTTCCTCATCCGGTTTTCCTCTCTGTGAACAATGCCTTTTGCAGGTTCCTTTCTTAAGGACTCCGTTTTGCGTTCGTTGTGGAAGACCCGTTGCAGGAGGACGGATTCTTCTCTGCCGACGTTGTCAGAGTTTTTCGTTTCACTTCGATGAAGCGAGGGCTGTAACGCTCTATGAAACCCCGATTCGGGAATGTATCCATGCTCTGAAATATCAGGGGGTCTTCTCTTTTATCCCCTTTTTTGTCCATTTGCTGGTCGAATACATGGAAGAACACCCTTTTTTACGAGAGGTCGATTATATCTTGCCGGTACCCTTACACCCCAAGCGGTTAAAAGAAAGAGGGTTTAACCAGACGTTACTTCTGGCTCGGAACTTGAGTGTCCAGTTTGGGATTCCCCTTCTGAATGGGGCTGTCATTCGATGGAAACACACCGTCCCCCAGGTCGGTTTAAGCCTTCGAGAGCGGCGGAAGAATGTCCAGAATGCCTTCCGGATGGTACAACCAATATCCCACCAGGGCAATCGTATTCTTATTATTGACGATGTTTTGACTTCTCGAGCCACAGTGGATGCTTTAAGTAGGGTCCTGAAGCAGGCGGGTTGTCGAACGGTTCGGGTACTGGCCATTGCTTCAGGGAAGTAAGCGAAAATTTATTCTTTGTTATAAGAGTTATTGATTTTTTTGCCTCTGTTTGTACAATATATTTGAAATATTATTCTTTTTAGGAATAATTCTATGGATGAAGATGACCTGGAATTGATGACCCGGGTGGCGTGGCTTCACTTTGTGGAGGGAATGACTCAGGGAACGATTGCTTCGTATCTGGGGATTTCTCAACCCAAGGTGGCTCGCCTGGTTGACAAGGCTCAGAAAATAGGCATTGTAAAAATTTCCATTGCTTCTCCCTATCGGAGCTGTCTTGAAGTTGAGAGACAGCTTTCTCGGCTTTTTCCCACCCTTAAGGATGTTCTGGTGGTACCGGTACCCTCTCAGGAAACTATTTTTGAAAGTTTGGGTCGAGCTGGTGCCTGGTACCTGGAACGAGTTTTACGAGATGGGGACTTGGTGGGCATTGCCTGGGGAAGAACTCTGAAGCAGGTGGCCCTTTCCATCAAAAAAGCGGAGGTCAAGAATCTTAAGTTTGTCACTCTGGTGGGGGGACTCACTTCTTCTGCGTCACTCAATCCCTATACCATTGGGGAGAAACTTGCCTCGATTTTTGAAGGTGAGTGCTATTATCTCTACGCGCCGGCAGTGGTGGAAAGCGAGGACGTACGGAATTTTTACCTCAATGAACGAATCAATCGTCGGACTTTGGACCTTGCTCGCCAGGCCAAGTGGTCTTTGGTAGGGATTGGAACTGTGGATGCACGGTATTCTATTTATTCTCTTACTGGATTTATTGATTATCACGAATGGGAACTCCTGAGGCAGAAGGGAGCGGTAGGAGATATCGTTGGACAGTTTTACGACGTTTGGGGAAACATTGTGGATACGCCTTTGCATCGCCGAACGGTGGCTATTCCTTTGGAGGATGTCAAAAGGATGCAGAATGTCATTGGGATTGCTGGAGGACTGAATAAAGTGGAAGCGATTTTGGGGGCTCTGCATGGTGGGTACATCAAAATTCTCATTACTGATGAGCCGACGGCGCTCAAAATTGTGGAATATGAGAAGGGAGAGGGGTAAGGTATGGCACGGATAACCTGTGTGGGAATTCTGGTTGCAGACCTCATTGGCCGGCCCATTGATCGTTTACCGGAGAAGGGAAAGTTAATGCTCGTTCCGGAAATGGAACTCCATGTTGGTGGATGTGCCCACAACACTGGAGTGGTGTTGCGGAAGCTGGGGGAAGAGGTTACGGTAGTAGGAAAGGTTGGAAAAGATGACCTGGGTGAGGTGGTCATCCGTTCTCTGGAACGGCATGGAGTGGACGCTCGGGGGGTAGCTCTGGATGAAGTGTACCATACTTCGGCGACCATGGTCATTCTTGACACGGCTGGGGAACGAACTTTTCTCCACTACCCCGGGACGAATTCTTGCCTGCGAGCGCAGGATGTACGGGATGAGTTCTTGGCAGATGTTCAAATCGTCCATGTAGCTGGGAGCTTTCTGATGCCTGGTTTTGATGGAGAAGAGACTGCGCTCCTTTTTCGGCGGGCAAAGGGTCTGGGAGTGATAACGTCTTTAGATACAGCCTGGGATGATACTGGAAAGTGGTTGGCTACGATTAAACCGGTTTTACCGCATATCGACATTTTCATCTCTAATCGGGACGAATCATCCCGGATCTCTGGTAAAACGAGCCTTGTCGAAATAGCACAGTTTTTCCTTGATTGGGGAATCAAAATTGTGGCGATCAAAATGGGTGCAGAAGGAAGTTTTATTATGACTGATGAAGAAAAAATTGTTGTTCCTCCCTTTCGGGTGAAAGTAGTGGATGGCACTGGTGCAGGTGATGCTTTTGCGGCGGGCTTTCTCACCGGATACTTGAAAGGATGGGACCTTTACGAGGTGGGTCGGTTTGCCAACGCTTGTGGGGCGATGTGTGTCCAGAAGATGGGTGCTACTGAAGGTGTGGGGACTCTGGGAGAGGTGCTGGCTTTTATGAAACAGCCTGAAGTTGGAGGATAAAACGATGAAATATGGAGTTCAATTTGGGGCTGGTAACATTGGACGGGGTTTTATTGGACATCTCCTCTGGGAATCGGGTTTCCGGACGATTTTTGTAGAAGCGAACCAGGAACTGGTAAAGCTTCTTAACGAAAAAGGAAGGTATCCGTTGCGGCTTCTGGATAAAGATGGGACCGCTCACGACCTTCTGATCGACCGCATTGAAGCACTCTCAAGTGAGGAAGAGGACCGAGTGATTGACGCTGTTGGCGGGGCAGAAATCGTTTTTACCGCAGTGGGAGTAAAAAATCTACAACTAATTGCCCGAACCTTGGCTCGGGGAATTGAAAAAAGGTTTAGGGCTAATCCTCAGTTTCTCAACGTATTTCTCTGTGAGAACTTGAAAGATGCTCCGGTCTTGCTGCGGAAAGAAGTGGAGGCGTATCTTTCGCCTCTGGGAAAAGATTTCTGTCAGCAAAAAGTTGGTTTTGTGGGAACGGTGGTTGCCAGAATGGTTCCAGTTATTGGAGAGCGGTATGGAATTAACGACCCCCTCCTTATTGTGGCTGAATCCTATCATAAACTTCCTTTTGATGTCGGGGCAGTAAGGGGTTCGGTTCCTTCCATTTCAGGATTAAAACCAGCCAGTGATTTTCAAGCTGAGGTGGATAAAAAACTTTTTCTTCACAACCTGGGTCATGCAGTGCTGGCATACGTGGGATACCTGAAAAAATATGCCTATATTCATGAAGCCATTCATGATCCAGAGGTTGAAGGGATTTTGGGGGGTGTGTGGGAGGAGGTTACGCGTTCTCTGTTTCACAAGTATCCTGCCATCAACCGTACTGAGACAAAAGAAATGGTACAAGACCTCAAGGAACGCTTTGCTAATCCGGCTCTGATGGATACAGTGGAACGGGTGGGACGAGAACCGCTCCGGAAGTTAAAGCCAGACGATAGGCTGGTGGGAGGCATTCATCTTTGTCTTTCCCAGGGAATTTTTCCGCGGTTTATTGCCATGGCCTGCGGAGCAGCCCTCCATTACGATTTTTCTGGCGATCCCGAAGCGGTCATGTTGCAAGAGATGATCATCAAGAAAGGGGTAAAAGAGGTCATAAAAGAGGTGTGTGCGCTTGATCCGGAGAGTGAGATAGGGAAGGAGGTCCTTGCTTCTTATCATTTCTGGTTGCACACGAAAGTTCGGTAGTGGGGTTCAAACATTGATGAAAATGAATGGAGGTGTCTTTATGGAAAATAGAGAAAAACTTTTAGCCATGTATAAGGATATGCTTCGCATCCGCCGTTTTGAAGAAACGGTGAGCGATCTCTTCAGTCAGGATAAGATTCGAGGAACAACCCATCTCTACATTGGCGAGGAAGCAGTGGCAGTGGGGGCATGTCATGGAATCCACTCCGACGATTACATCACTTCTACCCATCGGGGGCATGGTCACTGTATTGCCAAAGGGGCTACACTCGATAAAATGATGGCTGAGCTGTATGGGAAAATCGATGGGTACTGTAAGGGAAAGGGTGGTTCGCTGCACATTGCGGACCTCGATGCGTTTAATCTGGGAGCCAACGGGATTGTCGGTGGTGGGATCCCCATTGCCGTTGGTTCCGGCTTTACGGCTAAATACAAAAACAGTGGTAAAGTTACAGTGTGTTTTTTTGGGGATGGAGCCGTAAACACCGGAGCATTTCACGAGGCTGTGAACCTGGCAGCGGTGTGGAAGTTACCGGTCGTTTTTGTGTGTGAAAATAACCTCTATGCCATGTCTACACCAGTCAGAGAGGCGTTTCCCATCCAGGATATCGCTGAACGGGCTCAGGCTTACGGAATTCCGGGACTGGTCGTGGATGGAATGGACGTGCTGGCAGTCAAAGAGGCGGTAGAACAGGCTGCAGAACGGGCTCGCCGGGGTGATGGTCCTACCCTCATTGAGTGCAAGACCTATCGGTATCTGGGGCACTCCAAAAACGACCCCCGGGTCTATCGGACCAAAGAAGAGGAAAAACAGTGGAAGGAGAGGGACCCAATCAAGCGGTATCGAAAGTGGCTTTTGGAGAATGGTGGGGTTCTGGAAGAGGATCTGCGAAAAATCGACGAGGAAGTGGAAAAGGAAGTTGAAGAGGCCATTGCTTTTGCAGAAAAAAGTCCCTATCCTCCACTGGAAGAAATCACCAGAGACGTCTATGTGGAGGAGGACTTTGCCGAGATTGAACGGCGGAAAGGAACGAGGGTCGTCAAAACCATCGAAGAGATGGGTAGCGTTGAATCAATGCGAGTCATAACTTACCGGGATGCTTTGAATGAGGCGCTTCGAGAGGAAATGCTCCGTGACGAAAATGTGGTGCTTATCGGGGAAGATATTGGACTCTATGGAGGAGCTTACGGGGTGACGAGGGGATTGTGGCAGGAATGCAGGGGAGAACGGATTTGTAATACTCCCATTTCTGAGGCGGCCATTGTTGGTTGCTGCGTAGGTTCGGCGATGACTGGTTTACGTCCTGTAGGGGAGATCATGTATATTGATTTTCTCACTCTGGCTATGGACCAGCTGGTTAACCAGGGGGCCAAAATTCGTTACATGTTTGGTGGGAAAGCTCGGGTTCCCATGGTGATCCGTACCGAAGGTGGATGTGGGCGTTCTTCGGGCGCGCAACATGCGCAGAGCCTGGAAGCCTGGTTTTTGCATGTTCCAGGACTCAAGGTGGTGATGCCGGGGACTCCTTTTGATGCTAAAGGATTGTTGAAAGCGGCGATTCGAGAAGATAATCCCATTCTTTTTATCGAACACAAGATGCTTTATAACACGAAGGGCCCTCTTCCAGATGAGGAGTACATCATTCCCATTGGTGTGGCAGATATAAAAAGAGAGGGGCGGGATGTGACGGTGGTTGCCTATTCCCGTATGCTTCTTGTGGCCCTGGAGGCAGCTCAGCTCCTTTCCCAGGAAGGAATAGAAGTGGAAGTGGTGGATCCCAGGACTCTTCTTCCTCTTGATATCGAGACAATTTGTCAATCGGTCCGAAAAACCAATAGAGTGGTTATCGTCTATGAGGGCTGCCGTACCGGTGGGACAGGTGCCGAGATTGGGATGCAGATTATGGAGCATGCTTTTGATTATCTGGATGCTCCCATCATCCGTCTGGGAGCTTATGATGCTCCGGTTCCCTGTAGCCGATACTTAGAGGATAATTATATTCCTCAGGTACAGGACGTGGTAAAAGCCGTCAAGGAGTTGGTGCGATAATACCGTAATGGCCCTGTATGGACTTTTTGGATCCTGCAGGGCCAAAAAGGAGCTTAGGCTATGGAGAAGAAGGTACGGCAAAAACTCTATTTTTTGGTTACCGTTGCCTTTTATTTTTTGGCTCTCTCGATGGTTCTCACCGGAGCTGTGCTTCCTGAATGGTTGAATCGCTTTCAGATTTCGTCATCCGAAGGGGGGCAGCTTTTTTCTCTTTATTATTTCTCTTATGTTCTTGTTACTTTCAGTAGTGGGATCCTTGCGGACCTGGTGGGGACGAAATGGATTTTGGTTTTGAGCCAGCTTTTTCTCCTCATCGGATTTTCCACCGTGAGTCTTGCGGATCGTTTTTCCACCATCAAATGGGGGATGCTCCTTTTGGGTTTTGGAGGAGGATTCTGTGAAGCTCCCCTTACTGGTCTTGTTTCCAGAGTTTTTACAGGGGAAGAGGGGTATGCGTTGAACGTAAGTCAGATTTCTTTTGGACTGGGGGCAGCAAGCGGACCATTTTTAATGGGTTTTTTCCTGGGTCAGGGTGTTTCCTGGAGGGTACTCTATTTTATTTCTGCTTTGATTTCTTTTTTGCTTCTGGTTCTTTTCGCGATTGAGCGAACATTTTTGGTGGTACCTAAGGTAGAGAAAGAGAAAAAGGACTGGTTGAGCCTTCTGAATTTTCGGAGTTTGCTTCTTTCCAGTTTCTTGGCTATATTCTTATATGTGGGAGCAGAAATTGGGTCTTCTGCCTGGATGAGTACGTATATGGTGCGGGAACTTAACGCAAGCATCTATGTTGGGGGAATTGCCATGGCTATTTTCTGGGGCAGCATAACTGTGGGCAGGTTCCTCTTTGCACAGCTTGCGCGTTTTTTCCCTCCTCCGCGACTATTACGTTTAGCGGTGGGTATTAGCCTGGTATTCCTTGTACTCCTTAACAGTACCAGTCAGGTGAATTTAGTACTCCTCGCTCTGGGTGGCGTGGGTCTGGGGTACTCGGCGATATGGCCCTTTATTGTGGCCAACGTGGCCGGTAAAGTTGGACATCTCCAGGCGACGGCTATTGGTTTTACCGTTGCTTTTGGGGGGATAGGGGCTCTCTTTTTTCCCTGGTTGATGGGAGTATGGATCGATTTTTTGAATCTTCGTTCCATCTTTTTACTGGTTCTTATACTGGTGGTGGTGCTCTTGATGGTGGTGCGAGGTGAGAATTTCAGAGAAGAGAGGGGGTAATAAACCTTGATTCTTTTAGGTATTGATGTCGGTACAAGTGGTTGCAAGGGGGTGGCCTTTCAGGAGGATGGAGCATTGTTAGGGGTGGTTCAGCGAGAGTACCCTTTCATTACCCCTCAGTCAGGGTGGTTGGAGATCGATCCGAAGAAAATATGGGAGGCAGTTTCGCTTGTTATTCAGGAAATTACAGTCCAACTCAAGAAACGTATCGATGTTATCGCTGTCACTTCACATGGAGAAACGCTGGTCCCGCTCGGTAAAAACGGTAAACCGCTTGGCAACGCCATCGCCAATTTTGATACTCGAGCCCAGGGGTATGTGGATTTCTGGAAAGCAAGAATCGATCCCTTCGAACTTTTTCAGATTACCGGTATGCCTCTTCATGGTATGTATACCGTCAACAAGATTCTCTGGCTTCGTGAGCATTGGCCAGAAATATTTGAAGAAACTTGGAAGTTTTCTTGCGTGGAGGATTTCGTGATCGCTTGTCTGACCCAGGACGAGCCGGTTATTGATTATTCGCTTGCTTCCCGGACCATGATGTTTGATGTCCGAAAGAAAGAATGGTCGGACAAGATTCTGGCACTGGCCGGAGTGGAAAAAGAACGTCTCCCTCGTCTTGAGCCTTCAGGGAAGATAGTGGGGGTTTTGAGCGCTTCACTTCGGAGAGAATGGGGGTTACCGGAGATACCCATTGCCACCGGGGGGCATGACCAACCCTGTGGAGTTCTGGGTTGTGGAATACGGAAACGGGGTGAAGCCATGTATGGAATCGGAACTTCAGAGTGCGTGGCGCTTAATCTGGGCAGCTCTCCTTCTTTGACTCGAGAAATGATGGAGAACAGTTTTTGCTGTTATCCTCACGTGGCGGAGGGAAATTACATCACCCTGGCGTATGTCGCTTCGGGGGGGTCGGTGTTGCGTTGGTTTCGGGATCAATTTGGCTATGAGGAGACTCTCAGAGCCAAACAGGAAAGCCGGGATGTGTATGATGTTCTTTTAGAGGACCTTCCTGAACAACCAACTTCTCTTTTTGTTCTGCCGCATTTTGCCGGTTCTGGGACACCGTATCTTGATGAGCGTTCTCGGGGGGCCATGCTGGGTCTCACTCTGGGCACCAGAAAGAAAGAAGTGGTCCGGGCAATTTTGGAGAGTTTGACCTATGAGATGAAACTCAATCTGGATCTCTTTGAACAGTTCGGAATTCCGGTAAGGGCATTACGGGTTATTGGGGGTGGTTCGCGTTCCCGGCAGTGGTTGCAGATTAAGGCTGATATTCTCCAAAAACCGCTTATGGTACTTGAAACCGGTGAAGCCGTGGCACTCGGTACGGCTATGCTGGCCGGCAAGGCCAGGGGTATTTTTTCCACCCTTGACGAAGCGGGAGAAGCAATGGTCCGGGTAGGGGAAGAATTTGTACCTTCTCATCTTGTTTCGCTCTACACCCGGCGTTATGCCGTTTATCGTGAGATTTATAAAAAGATTCGGGAGTTGAATTTGGAGATTAGCAAATTAGTATAATGGATAAGGGGGGTTCTTTCATGAAGAGCAAAGGTTTTGCGACTGGTATCTGGGTTTTTGGTTCGTGTTCAGACCGATACTGTGTGCGGGGATACAAAGAGGGATTTTCTCTGGAGATGGCCTTAGATAAGATTGCGGCGATTGATGGATTACGGGGCGTAATCATGCATTATCCCCATCCCATTAATGAGCAGACGGTGGAAGCTGTCAAAAAAGAGCTGGAAAGGCGGAATCTGCAACTTGCTTCCTGTGATGTGGACCTTTTTAGTGACCCCGTGTTTGCTCTGGGTAGTATCGTGTCAGAGAACGAGGGTTTGCGGAAAAAAGCGATTGATATGAGCAAAAAAGCAATGGATATTGCTGAATATCTGGGAGCCGAGGTCATGAACCTCTGGCCAGGTCAAGATGGTTTTGATTATCCTTTTCAAATTGATTATCGTACTCAATGGGAGCTCCTGGTTCAGGCTCTGCGGGAAATTGCCGAGCACAATCCCCGGGTCAAGTTGAGTTTGGAGTATAAATTACGGGAGCCCCGGACTCATTCCACCATTACCAATGCCGGAGTGGCGCTTTTTCTGGCTCAAATAACTGGGCTGCCCAATGTTGGCGTGACCATCGACCTTGGTCATTCGTTTAATTGTAAAGAGTCTCCAGGAAATGTGGTGGCTTTTCTGGATCGATACGGGAAGCTTTTTGCTTTGCATCTTAATGACAATTTCCGGGATTGGGACGACGATATGGCTGTGGGAGTGGTGCATTTCTGGGAGACGCTGGAGTTCCTTTATTATCTCTATCATTCTAATTATAATGGCTGGTTGGGACTTGACATTTTTCCCTATCGGGAGGATCCGACAATGGCTTGTCAGGTCAGTATTGAAAATGTAACCAGCATGTTGAGTGTGGTGGAAAAAATCGATGTGGTGATGCTTCGGGAAATGCAGAGGAAAGCGGATGGACTTTCGGCCATGCGTTACGTCAAGAGCCTCTTATAAGAGAGGGGGGGACCATTGTTGAGTTATTTGGGTATCGATGTTGGAACTACAGGTTGTAAGATCATTGCATTTGACGAGAGAGGAAGAATTCTCGCTTCGGCGTACAAAGAGTATCCCCTTTATCATCCCCGGGAGGGATGGGTGGAACTCGACGCGGAAGAAGTTTTCCGGGCGGTAGAGGAATGCTTAGGGACCGTATCGGAGAGAATCAAGGACGATCCTCCACGGAGTCTTGGAATTTCCTCTCAGGGCGAAGCTGTCGTTCCTGTGGATAGAGAGGGGAAAGTGATGTCTCGGAGTATCGTCACCTTTGATACCCGAGGCGACGAATTTGTTCCGTTTTGGGAAGAAAAACTGGGTAGGGATGGTTTTTTTGCCATCACCGGGATGCCCTTAAGCGGTGTGGGAACCATCAACAAGATCCTCTGGTGGAAGAAATATCAACCCCCCATTTTCGAAAACGCCCGGTATTTTCTCTGTTTCGAAGATTTTCTTATGCTTCGCATGGGGCTTGAGCCAGCAATGAATTTCGCCCTCGCTGGAAGAACTATGATGTTTGATGTACGAAAAGGAGATTGGTCGGAAGCGATTCTCTCTTTGGCTGATCTTGGAAAAGAGCGCTTAGCACGGGTTCTTCCTTCAGGTGCAGTTGCCGGAGAAGTGGCGTCATCGTTCCGCAACCGAATGGGCTGGGTCGGGAAGGTGGTGGTTGCTTCGGGGGGTCATGACCAGCCCTGCGGGGCGTTAGGGGCAGGTGTCATTCGACCTCGGTATGCCATGGATGCCACTGGGACAGTGGAGTGTATTGCTTCGGCGATGGAGAGTTTTATCGCTTCTCCTTCCATGTGGGAGAACAACCTCTGCTGTTACCATCATGCCTTTCCCGGCCTTTACGTGACCTTGGTTTACAATTTTACTGGGGGATCGCTCCTGCGCTGGTATCGGGACCAATTTGCCGCAAAGGAAAAAGAAATCGCTGTGCAACAGGGAAAAGAAGTGTATGAAATACTCCTTTCCTCTTTACCAGAGGAACCTACTTCTCTGTGGGTTCTTCCCCACTTTACCACCACGGGTACACCTTACTGTGATTCCCATTCCTGCGGTGTGGTTGTGGGGCTTCGACTTTCAACGCAAAAAGAGGATTTTATCAAAGCGCTCCTTGAGGGTATAAGCTATGAAATGAAATTGAACCTGAAGCTCCTACAGAGAGCAGGAGTTCCGGTTGAACGATTGCGGGCCATTGGAGGTGGCGCCAAAAGTCCAGTGTGGTTGCAACTGAAGGCTGATATGTTTGGTTTGCCGGTAGAAACCCTCTCTGTTTCTGAAGCGGCCTGTTTTGGGGCCGCACTTCTTGGTCGTAAAGCCCAGGAGGGAATTACCGATTTTGGAGCACTGGTTGATGAATTGGTAAGAGTAGAAAAAGTCTATGAACCGAATATGCATCGGGCGGCTCTCTATGAAGAGAAGTTTCTGGTTTATCAGCGGATTTACCCAGCGCTCCGCAATTTTATCTTGAAAGGAGAATCGTAACATGAAAGCGGCCTTTTTTCTTGGTCCGGGAAAAATGGAAGTCAAAGAGGTGGAGATACCCCGGGTTGAAGAGGGAGAGGTTCTCATAAAGGTGGCGGCCTGTGCTATTTGTGGTACCGACGTGCGGATCTTTCAGCATGGTCATGCTCATGTGGTTCCTCCTCAAATTACTGGACATGAGATTGCCGGAGAAATTGTAGCAGTGGGAAAGGGTGTAGAGGGGTACAAGGTCGGTGATAAGGTGGCCGTCATCACTGTCATTTCCTGTGGGAGGTGTTCCTACTGTCGAAAGGGGCTGCAAAACCTTTGCCCTGAGCAGAAGTATATTGGTTATGATTATCCCGGTGGCTTTGCTGAATATATGAAAATGCCCCGAAAGGGGGTGGAACATGGGAACCTTCTGGTTTTACCTCCCGATGCCGACCTTCTGGAGTCCAGTCTCGTTGAACCCCTTTCCTGTGTGGTTAACGGCCAATCCTATCTGAACATTGGTCTGGGTGAAACGGTGCTGGTTATTGGTGCGGGTCCTATAGGCTGTATGCATGTGGCTATGGCTAGAAACCGGGGAGCAGGAAAAATTTTCCTGGCGGATATTTCGGAAGAACGCTTGCAGTTAGCTCAGAGGATCGGCGCTGATCTTTATATCAATTCGGCACAGGAGAATCTAAAAGAAGTGATTTTGCAGGCTACCAGTGGTCTGGGCGTCAATGTGGCTATTGTGGCGGCTTCTTCGGGTAGTGCTCAGGAACAGGCTTTGGAACTCCTGGCTCCTCAAGGTCGAATGAGTCTTTTTGGGGGACTTCCTAAGGATAAACCAACCATCACTTTCAATAGCAATATTGTGCACTACAAGGAAATTGGGGTGTTTGGCGTATTTGCTTCACATGCTTCGCAATATGAAGAAGCAGCAAAACTCATTTATAATCAGCGCGTGAAAGCGAAAGATCTCATCACTCATGTATTGCCCTTGGAAAAGGTGGTGGAGGGGATTGATCTGGTGAAAACGGGAAGGGCACTCAAGGCGGTTGTAAGTATGGAGAAGTAGGAGGATGAATAAGGATGGATCCCCAACCTTTAAAAGACAAAATTGCCATTGTGACCGGAGCGGCCTCGGGTATCGGTAAGGGTATTGCCGTCCGCTTTGCTGCGGAGGGTGCGCATGTGGCTTGCTGTGACCTGAACGAAGAGGGTGTGCGAGGCACAGCTCGGGAAATCGAAAAATTGGGGCAAGAGTCGTTAGGCATCAGGGTGGATGTCACCAAGAGTCATGATGTGGCTGAGATGGCTAAGGCGGTTTTTGAGCGCTGGGGTAGGATTGATATCTTAGTTAATTCGGCTGGAATTATCAAAGCTCATTTCATTACCGAGGTTCCGGAGGAAACCTGGGATGCGATTCTCTCAGTAAACCTGAAAGGAGTCTTTCTTTGTATTCGGGAAGTGTCGAAATATATGGTGGCTCAAAAAAAAGGGAAAATCATCAGTATCAGTTCTAAGTCAGGGAAAAGGGGAGGATTATGGTTGGGTGCCTATTCGGCGTCAAAGTTTGGTATTATTGGACTCACTCAAAGTGTGGCGATGGACCTGGCGCCCTTTGGTATCAACGTCAACGCCATTTGTCCGGGGAACGTCTTTTCCACTCCCATGTGGGATTTGTTGGACAAGGAATATTCAAGGAAATTAGGGGTACCACCGGAACAGGTGCGAAAGATCTATGTGGAAAAGGTTCCTCTGGGCCGAGAGTGTACGGTGGAGGATGTCGCCAATGTGGCTGTTTTCCTGGCTTCTGCGTATTCTGATTATATGACTGGACAGGCAATTAACGTTACTGGTGGGCAGGAGGTTCATTGAAACTGCATCAGGTTGGACTTATTGTCAATCCAGCAGCAGGAAAAGACATTCGTCGACTGGTGGCTTATGGATCGGTGTTCGGTAATCGGGAAAAGGTGAGTTATGCCATCCGCATGCTCATGGGCCTTGCCAGCACTGCAGAAAAACCGGTTCGGGTCCTTTATATGCCGGACCCTTACGACCTGGTGGGGATGGTGCGGGACGAAATCAAATCCCGGTATTTGCCTCTGGAACTTTTGGCGGCTCCCATTCCAATTCTGGGAGACGAAACGGACACCCTGAGTTTTACGGAATGGGCAGTGACAGAAGGAGTGGAGGCGCTTCTGGTTCTGGGTGGAGATGGGACAAATAGGCTGGTGGCAAAAAAAAGCGCTTCAGTCCCACTGTTCCCGGTTTCCGGAGGAACAAATAATGTTTTTGCTCACACTGTAGAACCCACAATTGCAGGGATGGCTTTAGGGTTTTTCTTGGAAGGATGGGTGACCGTATCCGAAGTGGTTGAACGGAGTAAAGTGTTGCGCTGTACAATGTTAGAAGGTGGACGAAAGGAAGATCTGGCATTGGTTGACCTGGTGTTGGTTGACACGGAGATTTCGGGAGCCAGAGCCATATGGGAACCAGAGCTCGTAAAGTTGGTCATGGTTACCCAGAGCAGTTCCCTTTCTATTGGGTTGAGTGCAGTAATCGGAAGGATTGTGCCGATTACGCCTCAGGAAAAGCGAGGGGCATATGCGGAACTGGGGGTACCGGGAAAAAAAGTGAAAGTTCCTCTTGCTCCGGGGTTGGTGAAGGAAGTATCGGTAAGGGGTTTTGATTTCCTGCAAATGGGAAGTGAAATTGTTCTTAAAGCTGACAGGGGGATTCTGGCTCTGGATGGGGAAAGAGAGTTGCCGGTACGAGAGGGAGAGACATGGAAGGTGGTTCTTGAAGAAAATGGACCTCTCAGAGCAAACATCGAGAGGATTATGAGTTTGACGCGGGAAAGGGGTGTATACGATGGCTAAAAAGGTAATCATGCCAAAGTTGGGTTTGACCATGGAAGAAGGTGTTATCAATCGGTGGCTGGTCAAGGAGGGAGATCAGGTAGAGCGAGGTGATATTCTTTTCGAAGTGGCCACCGATAAAGTGAATATGGAAGTTGAATCTCCGGCTTCGGGAGTGGTTCTGAAAATTCTTTACCCTGATGGAGCCACGGTTCCCATTACCCAAACGGTGGCCTACATTGGTGAACCGGGAGAAACCGTTAATGAAGAGGTTGTAGAAGAGGCAGTCGGTGTATCTGAGGAAAGCACGCAGCAGGAGGGAGAGCAAAAGGCAGAAATTGTTTCCGAGGAGAAAGAGGAGCGTATTAAGGTTTCGCCTTTAGCCCGGCGCTTGGCTGCAGAATATGGGGTTGATCTTTCCCGGGTGGAAGGCACTGGTCCGGGTGGTCGAATTGTAAAAGAAGATGTGGAAAGAGTGAAAAAGCTTCAGAAAGAAACTGTGACAAAACCCCCAGTTGAAAAAGAAATACCCATTCCATCGATGGAAAAAACGCCGGTGGTTTTAGGTTCTCAGGAGAGGGTGCCGCTTTCGCGGATGCGAAAAATCATCGCTCAGAGGTTAACAGAGAGTTTCCAGACCAAGCCCCATTTCTTTGTACGGCAGGAAATACTGGTGGATGAACTCATTCGGGTTCGGGAAAGGCTCTTGCCCATCATTGAAAAGCAAATCGGCCTTCGCCTTTCCTATACGGATCTTTTGGTAAAGATGGTGGCCAAAGCCTTGGAGAAATATCCCCTTTTGAATGCGTACCTTATCGAGGAGGAGATTGTCTTCAATTCGGAAGTGAACATTGGTGTGGCCGTGGCCCTGGAAGAAGGATTGGTGGTGCCGGTGGTGAAAAACGCAAACCTCAAGGGTTTAGCCCAGATTGCTCAGGAACTCCATGCTCTGGCGGAGAAGGCAAAAAATGGAAAACTTGTTCCGGAAGAGGTTTCTGGTGGAACTTTCACCATTTCCAATCTGGGTATGTTTGGAACAGATTCATTCACAGCCATCATTAATCCTCCCGAATCGGCGATTCTAGCCTGCGGGACCATTAAGAAAAAGCCGGTGGTTAGGAATGACGAAGTGGTGATTGCCTCCCTTATGGAGTTGACACTTTCCTGTGATCACCGCCTCGTTGACGGTGCTGTGGCAGCGCAATTCATGCAGTACTTGAAATCGCTCCTTGAGGAACCATTTGCTTTAATTCTTTAAAGGGGGGATAGAGATGGAATACTTTCTGGGTATTGATGTCGGGACGACTGGATGTAAGGTGGTCCTGGTTAACGAGGAAGGAGCGCTCGTGGGAAGAGGTGTGGAAGAGTATCCCCTCTATACGCCTCGACCCAACTGGGCAGAACAAGATCCGCTTTCCTGGTGGCAGGGAACCCAGAAAGCCATGGAGAAGGCTTTCGCTTCTTCTGGAATAAATCCAAAAGCGGTCACTGGTGTTGGTCTTACCGGACAGATGCATGGGTCGGTGTTTCTCGATAAGGATGGAAAAGTCCTGCGCCCAGCGATACTCTGGTGTGACCAGCGGACAGCCCTGGAGTGTCAGCAGATTACCGAAATTGTTGGTTTCGAGCGCATTATGCGAATTAACTGTAATCCAGTTCTGGCTGGGTTTACGGCTCCCAAAATCCAATGGGTAAAAAATAACGAACCGGACGTTTACCAGAAGATTGATAAAGTTCTCCTGCCCAAGGATTATATCCGTTTCTGCCTCACCGGGGATTTTGCGACTGATGTTTCTGATGCTTCTGGGACCTCCCTTTTCGATGTGCCTCAACGACGATGGTCAGAAGAGCTTGTTACTGCTTTAGGATATAAGATGTCCTGGTTTCCTGCTTCCTTCGAGTCTCCTGAAGTCACCGGGTATCTCAAGCCAGAGATTGTCCGTCAATTTGGTTTCCGGGAGAAAGTAGCGGTTGTCGCTGGTGGTGGTGACAATGCGGCTGGGGCTATTGGTACCGGCATTGTTACGGATGGTCTGGTTTCGGCCAGTCTAGGCACTTCTGGCGTGGTATTTGCTTTTAGTGCTGAAGTCAAAGTCGACATGAAGGGTAGGGTACATACGTTCTGTCATGCAGTGCCTGGTAAGTGGCATGTTATGGGTGTTATGCTCTCTGCTGGTGGGTCTCTGCGCTGGTTCCGGGATGCCCTGGGTCTGGAAGAAAAGAACCTGGCTTCAATCCTTGGTGTTGATTCATATGATTTACTTTCCCAGGAGGCTGAAAAATCCCTCCCTGGTGCGGAGGGTTTAATATTTTTGCCTTATCTCACTGGAGAGCGGACTCCTCATGCTGACCCTTATGCGCGGGGAGTGTTTTTTGGGGTTACGTTAAAACATCGTAAAAACGAACTAGTGCGTGCGGTGATGGAGGGGGTTACCTTTGGGATGCGTGATTCCTTTGAAATCATCGCTGAGATGGGAATCCCGGTTCGGGAGGTAAGGGCCATAGGTGGTGGAGCCAGGAGTGCTCTATGGAGGAGGATTCAAGCTGCGGTGTACAAGGTACCGTTGTCTCTCCTTCTTGTGGATGAAGGACCAGCTTTTGGGGCGGCGCTTCTTGCCGGGGTTGGAAATCGGGTCTTTCGATCGGTTGAAGAGGCCTGTCAGAAGGCAGTAAAGGTGGTAGAGCAGATTGAACCTGATCCGGAGTGGGTGAAACTCTATGAGCATATCTATGGAGTTTATCGGGATCTTTACCCAGCGCTCCGGGGCTTTTACCGCAGGGTGATATAGAGGAGTGAGGTGCTGTGGAAAAAAGGGCTATTTGTTTAGGGGAACTCCTCATCGACTTTGTTTCCACCATGAGTGGGGTTACGTTAAAGGATGCTCCAGGATTTGAAAAAGCTCCTGGAGGTGCGCCGGCGAATGTGGCTGTGGGTTTGGCAAAATTAGGTATCGAAACATACTTTGTTGGAAAAGTGGGTCGAGATGCTTTTGGGGAATTTTTACGAGATACTCTGGTGAAGAATGGTGTTGATACTCGTTTCCTCAGCTCCACCGAGAAAGCAAAAACAACTCTTGCTTTTGTTTCGCTCACTAAAGAAGGGGAACGGGATTTTGTCTTTTACCGTGATCCTGGTGCGGACATGCTTTTGGATCAAAGTGATATTGAAGAGGAAGGATTCCGGAAAGGGGGAGTTTTTCATTTTGGTTCTATTACTATGACCCATGAACCGGCATGCAGTGCTACCTTAAGAGCCCTCTCTTTAGCGGAAAAATACGGTTGTTTAATCTCTTTTGATCCAAATCTTCGTCCGGCGCTGTGGAGAAATCTGGAAGAAGCTCGTTTTCGAATGCTTCAGGGGGCTGAAAAAGCGCATATTCTTAAGGTCAACGAGGAGGAAGCAATGTTTCTGGCTGGTCAAGCTTCTCTTGAAGACGCCCTCGATTTTCTGGTAAAAAAGTTTCCCCAGACTCTGATTGCGATTACGCTGGGGAAGGGCGGTTGTCTTCTTTTACAGGGAAAGATGAAGATCAGGGTAAATGGCTTTACGGTGAATGTTGTGGATACGACTGGGGCCGGGGATGGTTTTGTAGCAGGGCTTTTGAGTTCTCTTTATATGTTCTGGAAAGATTTACGGGAAGGAAAGGCCATTCCTGAAGATGCTTTTCATCATGCTGCTTTGAGGGCCAATGCCGTAGGAGCGCTGACCACGACCAAAAAGGGTGCCATTCCGGCTCTTCCCACTCAAGAAGAAGTGGAAATCTTTTTGGAAGGAAATCCTCAATGATTCATGTCCTGTGTCTTAATCCTGCCCTGGATCGTATGCTGGTCATGGACCACTTAGAGCTCGATGAAGTCAATCGGGTAGAAAAAGTCTATGAGGTTGTGGCCGGTAAGGGTGTTAACGTAGCTAGGGCCATCCAAAGTGTGGGAGGGAATTCGAGGTTGCTCCTTTTTTTAGGAGGTTTTATTGGGAAGAAAATTGAAAGAGGGTTGTGCGAAGAGGGTTTAGCGTTTGTGTCCTGGGAAGCAGGAGGTGAAACCCGAATTACCACTGTAATTCACGAGCGAGATAAAAAGAGGCATACGGTTGTGAACGAGCCCGGTCCGCTGGTGTCCCTCTCTCAGGCCGTGAATTTGTGGCGGTTTCTGGACGATCAGGTCAAAGATGGTGATTACCTCATCCTTTCCGGATCCTTACCGATGGGATTACGGGTGGATTTTTACGCTCAGGTTGTGGCGCTCTCTCACCGTAAGAGAGCCAGAAGCGTGGTTGATTCTTCGGGGGAATTCCTGCGCAGGGCTTTAAAATTTTCTCCTTTTATGGTAAAACCTAATGTGAAAGAGGCTGAAGGCGTTCTGGGTTTCCCGATCCAGAGTTTTGAAGATAAGCTTCGGGCAGTGGAGGTGTTTCGTGACCAGGGGGTAGAGCTAGTGGTTCTTTCTGATGGTCCCAGAGGTCTTGTGGTGGGATTTAAAGAACGGTTATGGAAAGTCTCGCTGGCTCAAAAGGTGCGGGGAGAATACTTGATCGGTTCTGGAGATACCCTGGTGGGAGTGCTGATCGAAAAGCTGAATCGGGGAAACACGGTTGAGAAAGCCATTTCTTTTGCTACCGCCTGTGGGTTAGCCAATACTCTGTGTCCAGGTGCCGGGGTGTTCGATGTTGAAGAGGCCCACAGATTAGAAGAACTGGTAGTTTTAGAAGCATTGTAAAAATAGTGGAAAGGGGGGAGGAGTCATGGAAGTCGTTGTTCGAGGAAAAAATATCGAGATCAATCAGTCTGTTCAGGATTACGTTGCCAAGAAGCTGGCTAAACTTGAACGTTTTTTTAATCGTCTTCTGGATGCCACAGTAAATTTTCGGGTAGAGCGAGGACGAGTTAAAGTAGAAGTGACACTTGCTGCCAGTGGAATCACCATCCGGGGTGAAGAACTGGGACCGGAATGGCGTTCTGCTTTCGATGGAGTGATGGATAAATTGGAACGGCAGGTCAAGCGATACAAAGAGCGCTTAGAGCGAAGGGGAGTGTTGAAAAAGGAAGAACTGGTTGCTGTGGAAACATTGCTGGGCAGTGAATCTGGGATTTCAGAAAAGACTCCAGAACAGATTGTCAGAGTGAAAGAATTTGTGCTTCGCCCCATGAGTATGGAAGATGCCATTTTGCAAATGGAACTTCTGGGGCACACTTTTTTTGTGTTTAAAAACCTTGATAACGATAAAGTTCAGGTGATATACCGCAGAGAAGATGGGAACTATGGCCTTATTGATCCGGTTTATTAGAGGTTGCTGATATGCCCACAAACCTTGATCTGAAAGGGATAGAAAAAGCGATCGAGTGTATCGAAGGAGTTTTGCAGGCACGGGTAGTGGGTGAGCACACTATTGAAGAAATTCACGTCCTTTCCCGTCCAACTAAACCCCCTAAACTCCTTGTTCGAGATATCGAAACCCTGTTGAAAGCGAAATTTAATCTTTCTGTGGATCATAAAAAGGTGAGTGTGGTAACCTTTGATGTAGGAGAAGAACCCGAAGAAAAGGTTTTCTTGCGTCCAGTGCTGTTTGGTTTAAGCTGGAAAAAAAACCTGGAAGAAGTGAAAGTGGAAGTTGAAGTCAAACTTCGGGATCGAATTTATTGTGGTACAGGTAGTGAAGGGTCGCTTCACACCAAAAACCAAAACATTCTTATTGCTCATGCCACGGTAAACTGTATCAATCAGATGGTGGGCAACGGGATTTTTTCAGTCTATGGGGTTTCATTACATCATTTGGGCGATATCGAGGTTGCCCTGGTTTTCGTGGACTATCAGGGGATCAGAAAAAGTGGTGAAATGCTGGTTGGGTCAGCTCTGGTGCGCGATGATGCTTACGAAGCCGTTGCTCGGGCAACCCTTGATGCTGTTAATCGCAAGTTGAGTTTCTATCAGGAATATCTGGAAGGAGAACAGGGTGAGTTGGGATAAATGGTTGGATTGAGCGAAGCGAGTTGCCATCTCCGTGAAGCGGAAGGAGATGAGAACAAAACGAAGGAGGGTTTGTAACAATGGCGAAGGTTATTAGTATCCTTCTTGGTTTGCTGGCAATTGTGCTTGCTAGCGGTGCTGGGTTTACCTGGCGCGGTTAGCGTATCGTTCATGTAACGCCGAAAAACCTGGCTCACCCTGTTGAGGAAAATGGATGGGAGAAAGGTATCAAGAAGCGCGAAGCTCTATTTCTATATCACTGGTGTTTCGGTAGTTGGTTGTATTATTTTCGGTTATTCTCTCACTCATCTCTCTCTCACCCCCGGGACCTGGTTAATTTTGATGACTTTTTCGATTTCTACGCTCCTTGCCGAACTGGTGCCAGTTTATTTTCCCGATGGACGAACGGCAATTTCGGTGAGTTTTGCTCTGGTGTATGCCAGTGTTCTCCTCTCTTCGCCCTTTCTGGCCGCCGTGGTGGCGTTTTCGGGAATCTTTGGAGCAACGGCTTTTGAGAAATGGTATCGGGGGTTTTTTAATGCCGCACAGTTTGCCATTTCCACTTTTCTTTCTGGTTTGGTTTTCCAATTTTTTGGAGGCTATATTTACGAATTTGTGTGGAAAAGCCATCACTTTTACCTGGCCATTGTGACTTCTATTTTTGTGTTCTTTTTATGCAATGCTTCCTTAGTCCTGGGGGTGGTTTCGCTCCAGAGCGGGGTTCCCTTTCGAGCTATATGGAAGAAGGATATCAACGGTATTCTCATCCAGTACTTTGCTCTGTTTCCCCTGTCGCTTTTGCTTTATTTTGCCTATGTTAACGTGGGTTTTGTGGGTATGGCGCTCTTTTTCTTTCCTCTGATGGTGGCGCGATATTCTTTCAAGCTTTTTGTGGATACCAAGAAAATGCACTTAGAGCTTCTGCGAGCACTCACCGCGGCAGTGGACGCCAAGGACCCTTATACTCGAGGTCATTCGTCTCGAGTGGCCCAGCTATCTATCTGGATTGCAAACTCAATGAACCTTTCAGAAAGAAGGAAAGAGATGCTGGAGTACGCCGCGATTCTTCACGATGTGGGCAAAATTGGGGTTGCTGATGCCATTTTGGGGAAGAATGGTCGTTTGAGCCCTGACGAATATCAGGTTATCAAGGAGCATCCGGTCATTGGGCACCGGATTGTCGGAGGGGTGGATTTCTTGAAAGGTGTGGCTGAAATTGTTCTCTCGCACCATGAAAGGTGTGATGGTCGCGGTTATCCCTATGGAAAGGCGGGTCATGAAATTCCTTTAGAAGCGAAGATTGTAGCGGTGGCGGATGTCTTTGACGCCTTAACTTCGGAAAGGCCATATCGAAAAGCGTATACGGTGGATGAAGCATTCCGAATTATGGAAAATGAAGAGGAAGGTCATTTTTCTGAGGAAATCTTTTCGGTTTTGCGAGTGGTGATTCAAGAAAAGGGGTGGCCGCCGAATGCTGGCTGATTTTCTCATTATTGGTTTACTGATTGGGTGGTTACGAGGGGGACGATTGGGAAACCTCTCCCGCACTCGTTTTTCCTGTACATGGATTATTCTTCTGGGAATGGTGGCTAAGTTTATTTTTCTCCTTTTGCCTCTTCCTTATGCTTCTCTTTTTCATCTTTTCAGTATGTTGGTGGTTTTTGTGGGGACGCTCTTCAACTTGAAGCTTTCTGGGATGCCTTGTCTTACCCTGGGAGCACTGGCTAATGTTCTGGTGATGGCGGCAAACGGAGGGAAGATGCCTGTGAGTACTACGGTGGCGCGCTGGCTCGGCCTAACGGACCTCATCCGGAATTTGGAAAAAGGCTTTTATCCGGATTACGTGGCCATCGGTCTCTCCACCCGTCTCTCTTTTCTGGCCGATGTTCTCCCTTATTTTTCGCTCCTTTTTCGAAAATTTTTTGTGGTGAGTATCGGAGATTATCTTTTGGGATTAGGGGTGTTGTGGTTTTTGATTTATTATCTGGGAAGAAAGGAGAAAAAGATATGCGGGGCCGAATTACCAAGGCAGTTATCCCGGTAGCTGGTTTTGGGACGAGATTACTTCCGGTAACCAAAACTCAACCCAAAGAAATGTTACCCCTGGTTGACCGGCCTGCGGTACAGTACGTGGTGGAAGAAGCGGTTGCTTCAGGGATTGAGAGTATTCTTTTTGTGACCGGTCGGGGGAAACGAGCTATTGAAGACTATTTTGATTACGCAGTGGAGCTCGAGAATGAATTACAAAATAAGGGGCGGGAAAAGCTTTTGGAGGAAATTCGCCGTATTGTAGAAGCAGTGGATATTTTCTACGTACGGCAAAAGCGGCCCCGGGGTCTGGGAGACGCTTTGTTGCAGGCTCGACGATTCGTAGGCGAGGAAAATTTTGCCGTGTTTCTTGCTGATGACATTGTGCTTTCGCCGGTGCCATGTCTTTTGCAGATGCTTGAATTTTATGTTCAGGAGCCGGCTATATATCTTGCCGCGATGCCGGTTCCTCGCGAAGATGTTTCGCAGTGGGGAATCATTAAAGGGAAAGAAGTGGCTTCGTCGCTCTACCTTGTGGAAGATCTAGTAGAGAAGCCTTCCGTTGAAGAAGCACCTTCGAATCTGGCTATCGTGGGGCGGTATCTCCTTAATCCCTCTGTTTTTGAGGCAATATCCAAGGTAAATCCTGGAAAAGGGGGTGAGATTCAGCTCACCGATGCGTTGAAAAGTCTTCTCCCCCGAGAACGGATGTATGCCTACTGTTTTTCTGGGAAACACTTTGGAGTTGGAGATAAAATCAGTTATTTGAAAGCCAACATTGCCCTTGCGCTTCAACGGGAAGAATTTGCTCCATCGCTGTGGCAATTTTTGCAAGAACTCTTGGAAGAGGGGAGGAAGCGATAGGGGATGCAAATTACCTTTTGGGGTGCTGCTCAAGGAGTTACTGGTTCCTGCTATCTTGTAACTACGGAGAAGTGGAAATTTCTGGTTGACTGTGGCATGTTCCAGGGTAAAGAGGAAGAAAGGAATTATCAGCCCTTTCCATTTGCCCCGGGTGAAATCCGTTTTCTTCTCCTGACCCATGCCCATCTTGACCACTCTGGTCGAATTCCTTTTCTTTTCAAACGGGGTTTTCGGGGCAAAATTTATGCGACAGCGCCGACCATCGAACTTTGCGAAATTCTATGGCTTGATACCGTGAAGCTGATGCAGGAAGAAGCAGAACGGCTCAATCGGAAAAATGCCCGTGCTGGAAAACCTGAAGTTACTCCCCTTTTCAACGAAGACGATGTAATGGGGGCGATGGATCTTTTTGAGCCGGTTGCCTATGATGAATTACGCATCCAGGATGGGGTCGAATTCGTTTTCCGAAATGCAGCGCATATTCTGGGGGCGGCAACCATTGAGGTGTGGGCTGAAGGAACCAAGGTGGTTTTCTCCGGAGACCTTGGTCCTTTTTCGAGCGTGATGGAGGGTTCTCCGCCCGTCATCGAAGAAGCCGATTTTGTAGTGATTGAGTCCACCTATGGGGATCGCCGCCATCGGAGTTTGGCTGATACCAGGCAAGAATTTGAAGAAGTGGTAAAGCAAGCGTTACGTGGTGGGGGGAAAATTCTAATTCCCTCCTTTGTCGTGGATCGGGCCCAAAGAATTCTCTATGAGCTGTTTCTCTTGAAAAATAAAATTCATTTTGACTGTCCGGTGTTTTTTGACAGTCCTATGGGGACCAAGGTGACTGATATTTACCTGAAGTATCGTCATCTCCTTGCCGGAGAGATGCAACGATTTAACCTGAGTAATGAAAATCCCTTTACCTTTTCGGATTTGCAGTATGTGATGACGTCCGCCGAGTCGAGAGCGTTAAATGAAATACCAAGGGCTATTGTCATTGCGGGAAGCGGAATGTGTACGGGAGGACGGATTGTGCACCATCTCAAGCATAGTCTTTACCGGGAGTCAACCAGGGTCATTTTTGTTGGTTTTCAGGCTCAGGGGACTCTGGGGAGAATGATTGTGAACGGTGCACGCCGGCTGCGCATTATGGGTGAAGAAATCGCAGTACAGGCAGGGATTTCTACCATCAACGGATTTTCGGCTCATGCAGATCGAGAAGACCTCCTCCGATGGGCGGGCCATTTCAAGAATCACCCAACCTTTCTTGTGACCCATGGAGAGAGCTCGATTGCCGAAGGTTTTGCCCGGGCGCTTGCCGAAAAAGGGAATGATGTCTATGTCCCCCAGTTTGGCGATGCTTTGGATTTGCGAAAGAAAGCATTGACCACTGAAACTTTACCCCCAGTTCAACGGGAGAACCTCGTGAGCGCAATTGAGCGGGAACTTCAGAGTCTCAAAGGTGACCAAGTGATTCTTGACGAAAAGGCTTTGATCCTCCTTCGCTCTGCACTTATCCTGGTCGAAGAAGCGAAGACTAAAACCCTCAGCCGATGAATTCGCGCAGGATAGAGTTAGAGGGAACAAAAGAAGGATTTAAGAGCATAAAATGATTGAGAAAAGCGTAGAGGCGGTATGCTTCAAGGTAAACCGAATTATCAGGAGTAATAGCACGAAGCAGTGGTTCGGCGTATTGCCTGAGAACGCAGAGCTCATAAAGGAGTGAAGAATTAAACATGACATCGGCTTCTTCCTGATACGGGAAAATGTATTTTTCTTCTCCTTCTCGTACCGCTTTCCAGACATTAAAGACGCTTTCAGCGTTACTTCCCCGGAACTGGCTATCCCGGACCATCCGGCGAATAAAGCGACAGTCGGTTGTGGAGATGCGATTATGGTCGTCTATGTTGAGCTGGGTGATGGCACTGACATAGATTTTAAACTTCTGTTCTGAAGGGATATGTCGGGTAAGCTTGGGATTCAGAGCGTGGAGTCCTTCCACCAGGATGACACCGTCTCGTTCGAGTTTGCTCTTCTGCCCTTTTGGTTCTCGAGAGCCAGTGATGAAATTATAGCGAGGGATTTCCACTTCCTCGCCCTGGATGAGTGCCTGAATCTGCTGTTCAAAAAGTTCAAGGTCCAGGGCTTCTGGGGCTTCGTAATTATCGGTTTCTTCCTTAAAGTCATAGCGAGACCGGAAGTAATCGTCAAGAGAGATGGTGAGCGGTTTCCAACCGTTGACCCGCAATTGCGTATAGAGGCGGCGCGAGAAAGTAGTTTTCCCCGATGAAGAAGGTCCAGCGATGAGTACAAGGTGTATCGCTCCTTTTCTTTGGGTGATGAGGTCGGCAATCTGGGCAATCTTTTTTTCATGGAGGGCTTCGGCGATGGAGATGATTTCTTTCCCCTCTCCTCGAGCAATGGCCTGATTCAGTTCTCCCAGGTTTTCGATATTGAGAATTTTCCCCCACTGAGAGGCTTCTTGAAAGGTGTGGAAAAGCTTGGGTCGAAAGGCATATGGGGGAAGACGTTCCGGTTCTTGGGGGTTAGGAATTTGGAGGATAAATCCGGGAGGGACCAAGACAAATCCAAAGTTTTTAAGGTAACCCGTTGAAGGACAGAGAGGTCCCTGGTAATGGTCATAGAATGTTTCTAACCGATAGAGGGTAATGAAAGGAGTTCTCCAGTATTTAAGGAGTTGAGTGACGTCTTGACGTTTTTGGTGTTCATAGATGGCGTTAGCTTGTTCCCAGGTTACGGTTTCCCGCAAAAGTGGGAGATCGGCCATGATGATTTCCTTCATTTTTTGCTCGATGCGCTCTAAATCCTCGGGTGAAAGGTCCTCTTTTTCCTCTAACCGGCAAAACACCCCGTCGCCAATGGAATGGAGGACCTTGAGTCGAGTTTCGGGAAAAAGGATGTGAATGGCGAAGCTCAGAACAAAAAGAAGTGTTCGCAAGTACGTCCTTCGCCCCTCGGGATGGGTAAAATCAAAAAAAACCACTCTTCCCTCTCGGTCTACCAGGGTATTGAGGTCGACAATTTCTCCGTTGAGCTGGGCCGAGAAAATAGTTCGGTACGATTCAGGGAAAAGACTACGCACTACCTTCCCAAGGCTCTCACCATGTTGAACCTTGATATGCTGTCCATCCTTGAGGGTCAAAATCCAGGTTTTTTCGATACGCATCCCCCTTTCACTTTTTCTCATTGTACTCGAAAATAGATGTGAGGTGAAGAGAATATGAGTTATTATGCCTATCATTTGGCTCTACGTGAGGAAGACTTTGGGGGAGTTACCCTGGTTATCACTCCTGGAGATCCAGAACGATGTGAGAAGATTGCCTCTGCAATTGGTCCTTTTCAGGTGTTGGCTTTCCACCGGGAGTTTAAGAGTGTTCTCGTTTCGGGAAGAAAGGGTAAGGTTCTGGTGGTTTCTTCTGGAATTGGGGGTGCTTCGCTGAGTATTATGGTGGAGGAGCTTGCACGACTGGGGGTAAAAGTATTTTTGCGGGTTGGAACCTGTGGTGCCATTCAAGAACATATTTCTGTAGGGGATCTCATCGTCAGTGAAGGGGCGGTGCGCATGGATGGGGTTTCAGAACACTATGCACCAATTGCCTATCCGGCTTGTGCTGATTTCGAGCTGGTCCGGTATTTGAAAAATGCTTGTGAAGATTTGGGATACCGGTATCATATAGGTGTCACTTGTTCTTCGGCTACTTTTTATCCTGGTCAGGAACGGTACGACACCTTTACCGGTTATGTGTTGAGGGATTTACAAGGGAGTTTCAAGGAATGGCAAAAGTTAGGGATTCTGAATTATGAGATGGAAGTGGCGACGCTTTTTACCATGACCCGGGTCTTTGGCCTTCGGGCTGGAGCAATCTGTGGAGTTCTGGTAAACCGAGTACAAAACGAACAGGTTTCTTTGGAAGCGATGGAAGAAGTGGAATGGAAATTGGCCCAAGTGGCAAGGCTCACTGCAGAGCGGATTCTTGAAGGAGGTTTATAACGTGTTTCTTGACCGGTGGTTAACGATTTTGGAACAGCGTTCCTTCTTTTTAGCTCTGGCTGGGTATGTAGCTTTGGGTGTCAGTATTGGTGTTTTGAGCTGGTGCTGGCGTAAGTTTTTTTTCTTCTCGGCCTCCTTTCTTGTACTTTTCTTTGGAGTGGGAGAAAGAATCCGTGGTAAGGCGGAATGGCTGGCTATTGCAGCGCTGGGGGTAGCGCTGCTAGTAACGTTCTGGCGCCAGGCCGAAAAACTGGGGCAATTTTTCCTGGGGTGCTGGATTATGGTAAACTTTTTCTCCTTACTCTTATTCATTTCTAAAGAGGTAGAACTGATCAGATTTCTGGTCCGCGTTCCTATCAGGATATGGTTTCTGGTAGCGTTGGTTTGCGGAATTCTTACTCTTTACCGGTATTTTTTACACCTTTTCAGTGCTCTTTTGGGGAGCGCTCTTTTGATGACAGGGTACTTAAAGCTTATGATTCAAAGTGGTTTGAGGACATTGTTTTGGGTGGAACCACCTTTTATGGTTTTTTTGTTTCTGGTATTAGTGGTTGTACTCTATGCACTTCGGGAGTGTGAATAGATGGAAAAATACAGGGATTATGTCCTGCGGGCTGTAGTTGAAGGTACACCGGTGACGGTCTATGTGGCGTCGTCGAAACATCTTGTGGAGGCGGCTCGAAGGCTTCATGGGACAAGTCCTGTGGCCACCGCTGCGCTGGGGAGGGCTCTTACCCTGGTGGGAATTATGGGTGTGGTTTTATCGGAGGGTCAGCGAGTTTCATTACAGATTTGCTGCCGAGGGCCCCTCCGGGGAATTTTCGTTCAGGGTAACTGGAAAGGTGAAGTACGAGGGTACGTCTCCCAGCCTCTTTTGATTGTACCATCCCGAGAAGATGGAAAATTGAACGTCGAGACGGCGGTAGGGGAAGGGTCGCAGCTCATCGTGGTTCGGGATCTCGGTTTTGGAAAACCCTGGGTGGGAAGCGTGGAAATGCCTCGGGGAGGAATTGCCTATGACCTGGCCTATTATTTCACGCTTTCAGAACAACTGCCCACGGCCTGTAGTGCTGGTGTTTATGTGGGAACTCAGGGAGAAGTCCTTTCAGCTGGTGGTTTTATGGTTCACACTCCTTCGGGAACCGATGAGGGAGTCGTGAAGAAGCTCGAGCAAAATGTTCTCCAGTTGCAACCGGTGAGTTTAGAGTTCTTTGGAGGGAAAAGCCCGGAGGATCTTTTGGCTGAACTTTTGTGGGGTCTCTCCTACCGGCTCGTAGGGAAGAGTCCTCTTCTTTACCGCTGTTCTTGCTCCATGGAGCGGGCAAAACACGTGCTTCTTCTTTTGGGAAAAGAGGAAATCCAGGGATTGCTCCAGAGAGAGGGTTTGGGCGAAGTGCGGTGTGCTTTTTGTAACCAGGTTTATCTCTTTACCAGAGAAGAACTGAAATCTTTATTGGAAGAAGCCGAGTAGGAGGTTAAGAAATTGCGCACTTTTCACATTGATTATGAGAGAGAATTGAACGAAGAACAACAAAAAGTGGTCTTTTCGCCGGGAGGACCAAGCTTAGTTATTGCTGGTGCAGGAAGTGGTAAGACTCGTACCATTACTTACCGGGTAGCCTGGCTTTTGGAAAATGGCGTATCTCCCCAGTCCATTCTCCTAGCCACGTTTACCAACAAGGCAGCCCGAGAAATGCTTCACCGGGTGGAATTCCTGCTGGGAATGGAAACGAGAAGTCTCTGGGGTGGGACCTTTCACCATATTTGTAACCTCATTCTGCGTCGGGAAGCGCAAAAAATTGGATATAGTCCTGGTTATACCATCCTTGACCGTGAAGACCAGAAAGACTTTCTGGAAATTTGTGTTGAGGGATTGAACATCAATACCAAAGAGAAACGTTTCCCCAAGCCTGAGGTTCTTTTAAACGTTATTACTCTGAGTCGGAATACGTTCCGTTCAATTGAGCATATCTTAGAGGAATACCATCCCCATTTCCTGGAATGGGCTGGACAGATTGCTCGCCTTGCGGCGCTCTACCAGGATCGGAAACGGGCGCTCAACGTTATGGATTATGATGACCTTCTCTTTTATGTGTGGTTGCTTTTCCGTGACGAAACTGATACTCGGCGTTATTATGGAAGAATATTCCGGCACATCCTGGTCGACGAGTACCAGGATACGAACCGTATTCAGGCCGAAATCGTCGATGCCCTTGCTGAGGTGAATCGTAACCTATTAGTGGTGGGGGATGATGCCCAGAGTATCTATTCCTTTCGGGGAGCAAATTTTGAAAATATTATCCGTTTTCCTGAACGGTACCCCGATTGTCAGATTTATAAGCTGGAAACCAATTACCGCAGCACGAAGAGTATCCTCCGCTTGGCAAATCAGGTTATTCGGCATAATGTCCGGCAGTTTCCCAAGGAACTTCGCCCTGTTCGAGAAAATGGAGAAAAGCCCGTCGTGGTTCCCACCCATGATGTTCTAGAACAGGCCGATTTTGTGGCTTCGAAGATTCTGGATTTACGCGATCAAGGATACTCACTCAATGACATCGCGGTGCTGTACAGGGCGCATTACCAGAGTATGGAGCTCCAGCTGGAGCTCACCCGGAGAAACATCCCCTTTGAAATTCGCTCTGGGATACGGTTCTTTGAGCAGGCGCACATCAAAGACGTGGTGGCCTATTTGAAAATTGTGGTGAATCCTCTGGATGAAGTTGCTTGGAAACGGGTGCTCAAACTCTATCCCGGCATCGGTAAGGTAACGGCTGAAAAAATCTGGCAGGTGATTCAGGATTCCCCTGACCCCATTGGTCGACTCAGTGAAACGGAAGCTCAGAAGCTCGTACCGAGCTCAGCTTCGGAAGGATACCATTCTCTCCTCGCTCTTCTTCAGGAATTGGAAAAATTGGATTCTTCCCCAGCTTCGGCCATCCAGGCTATTCTAAAAGGGGGATACGAAACCCATCTTCAAAGCCATTACGTGAATGCCTATGACCGCATCCAGGACATCGAAGAGCTGGCTACGTTTGCCCTGCGCTATGATGCTTTGGAGAAGTTTTTGAATGAGCTAGTGCTGGTGGGAAATATGGAAGGAGAAACAGTAGTCATGGGAAGCGTGCCTGATGAAAGGTTAACACTTTCAACTGTCCATCAGGCAAAGGGTCTGGAATGGCCATGCGTTTTTGTCATCTGGCTGTGTGAGGGTGGATTTCCTTCTTCGCCTAATATTGGGAAGCATGAAAATATGGAGGAAGAACGCCGGCTTTTTTATGTTGCCTGTACTCGAGCCAAGGATTTTCTTTTTCTCACCTATCCTATTTTTGCACCAGGGTTTACCAACCGCTCAACCTTGCGCAAACCCTCTCGTTTTATCCAAGAACTTGATGTTTCGTGTTACCACAAATATATCCTTTATAAGGAACGGTAGAACCGATGCTTTCGCGGCGTGACTATATCTGGAATTTTATAGTCGATTCCCTTGATTATGCTTTCTTTTCCCTGGCGATGTCCTTTGGTTCGATCACCACGCTCCTTCCCCTTTTGGCTCAAAAACTTGGGGCGTCAAATGTGGAGATTGGTCTGATCCCGGCCATTGCGTATCTTGGTTGGTCTTTACCAGCACTGTGGGGAGCAAAGGTTTCTGAGCGTCTAGAACGAAAACTCCCTTTTATTCTGAAGGCCACACTATTTGAGCGCCTTCCCTATCTGGGGATGGCCATCACCTGTTTTTTCTTCGCTTCTTCCAGTCCTCTCTTTGCTCTGAATCTGATTTTTGCCTTCTTAGGGATTTCGACCTTCGCCATGGGTTTTCTTGGTCCCATCTGGATTGAGATGATTGGCAAAGTGATCCATCCTGGACGTTGGGGTCTATATTTTGCCTTTGGCAATGGTATAGGAGCTCTGATGAGTATCTGGGGCTCGCGTATCGCCGAACGCCTCTTCCTCGTTTACCCTTTTGCGTACAACTTTGGGTACTGTTTTCTATTTTCTTCAGTGGCCATGGTGATTTCCTATGTTTTGCTTGCTCTCACCAGGGAAGAAAAAGCAGCGGTTCATCCCTCTTCTTCGGGATATCTTCGATCTCTCTTTACCATGCTTCGGGAAGACCGTAATTTTTCCCAGTTTCTCGTAGCTCGCATCCTCATCGCCCTGGGGGTGATGGGAGGGTCTTTCTACACCGTGTATCTCCTCTCTCATTTTCATATTCCCGATGCGTTGGTGGCTCGTTACAATGCGGTTCTTCTGGTTTCCCAAGCTTTGAGTAATTTTTTCTGGGGTCCATTGGGAGACAAAAAGGGCCACAAAGTGGTTCTCCTCATTGGAGCGGTCACCATGGTGGTCAGTAATCTTTTCGCGCTCTTTGCGCAGAATATCTGGTTCTTTTTCGTAGCTTTTTCCTTTTTGGGTTTCAATGCGAGCGCCATTTCAATTGGAGGTATGGCCATTCTTCTTGATTTTGCTCCTCCGGGGAAACGCAGCACGTACCTCGGCTGGGGAAGTTTTTTCTCTGGTTTCCCGGCTTTTCTTTCTCCTCTTTTAGGGGGCAAAATTGCTGATTTTTTCGGTTACACTGCTGTTTTTTGGGTGGCATTGGGTGTTAACGTAGCTGGTTTCCTGTGGTTACTCTTGGGGGTTCGTGAACCGAGGGTTTTCGATGGGTAAAACGTTGATGATTCAGGGAACAGCTTCTGGGGTGGGTAAAAGCCTTCTTGTGGCAGGAATTGCCCGGTATTTTACCCGAAAGGGCTTCCGGGTAGCTCCGTTTAAAGCTGAGAATATGTCCTTGAATTCTGGGGTGACCAAGAATGGAGAGGAAATGGCTCGAGCTCAAATTCTCCAGGCTCTGGCCTGTGGGATTGAACCCGATTCTTGCATGAACCCGGTGCTTCTGAAACCCCAGGGTGGGGCCATTCAGGTGGTGATTCGAGGGAAAGTTTGGCGGACGATTCCCCCGTTTTCCCTTTCCTCTGAGAGACCGTTTCTGGAAAAGGTTATCAATGAGAGTTTTGAATCGTTGCGTCGCGCGTTTGACCTGGTCGTGGTGGAAGGAATGGGAAGTCCAGCAGAACTCAACCTCAAAGAACAGGACCTCGCCAACATGGGTTTTGCCCTCCGTTTTCGGTGTCCAGTGATTCTTGTGGGAGATATCGAGCGTGGCGGCGTCTTTGCTTCACTCTATGGCACTTGGGCTCTTTGTACAGACGAAGAGAAGGCCCTCCTTAGAGGTTTTGTCATTAATAAACTCCACGGCGAGAAAAATGTTTTACAGAGAGGGATTGAAAAACTGGAGTTTTTGACCGGTGTTCCCACCTTTGGGGTAATTCCTTATCGTGAATTTATTCTCGATGACGAAGACAGTTTCAATCTTAAATTGCAAAAACCGCGTCAAGGGTATCGTGAGGTCACGGTTGGGGTGCTGCACCTTCCCCACATGGCAAATACCAGTGATTTTCAGCCTTTGCTTCTGGAAGAGGATGTCACTCTTCTTTTCGTTTCACCCCACGGAGATTTGACGGCTTTGGATTTACTGATTATACCCGGGACTAAGAATACCATGGAGGATTTGGTCGTCCTGCATGAGTGCGGTTTTCGGAATCGCCTGCAGGGGTACCTGGCTCGGGGTGGAGTGGTTCTTGGTGTCTGCGGTGGTTTTCAGATGCTGGGTATGGTGGTTCGGGACCCCTGGCACTTGGAATCATCGAAAGATGAGGTTCAGGGGTTATCCCTTCTTAATGCGGTGACTGAACTCCGTCCGGAAAAGGTGTTACGTCAGGTCAAGGGGTTCTGGGATGACGATGTCAAAGCGAGGATGAGGGGATATGAAATCCACCATGGACGAACCATGGTGCTGAGGTCGTATCCCCCTTTTTTTCTCCTTGACTCTGGTGAACAGGAAGGCGTAATCCACAATCGACAGGTATTTGGGACTTACTGCCATGGACTCTTTGACCATAGTGATTTTCGACGAAGCTTTCTCAATTTTCTGCGCAAAAAGAAAGGATTATCTCCAGTTCTTTACGGTGGTCCGTCCTGGGAAGAAAAGGTGAGTCAGGAACTCGATGTGCTTGCTGAATTTCTTAAGTTAAACCTTGATTTTCAGGCGTTACAAAATGTGCTTGGTTATTAATTAATGGCTATTTTCGGTGTTCATCGTAACGATTTGGCGAGTATTCTGTTCAAATTCCTTTGATTTTTGTTGTGGATGGGTCAAAATTTTGTTTTCCCACCGTCCGCTCAGGTAGTAAAAGTATGCAATCAAAAACCCCACAGTTGGTCCAATAATCTGGCTGATCCAGATTCCCCGCTCAGCCAAGTTTGGCATTGTTGAAAACACTTTGGCCAGAGGAATGCGGACGCCCCAGAGGGTGAGAACCGTGTTGAGCATGGTCTGAAACGTGTCTCCTGCCCCACGGAGAAACCCGTTATAGGCAAACATGAGGGCTAAGGGTAAATAGGAAAAGCTGACAATGCGTAAGTACTCGATGCCAAGCCGTGTCACCTCGAGGTCAGTAGTAAAAATTTGGACGATGGAAGTGGTGATGAAAAAGATAACCGTGGTGATTACCACGGCGAAAAGGGAGGAAATGATGGCTCCCCACCTGGCAACTTCTCTGGCTCGCTGAAAGTCGAGCGCACCTAAGTTCTGTCCAGCCACCGAAGAAATTACCAGACTGAAAGTCATGGCTGGTAGGAACGCAAATTGGTCCACCCGACTACCCACCCCAAAGGCTGCAATTACGTTCTTTCCGAAGCTATTCACGATGGAACTCATCATTAAAAAGCCTAAAGATAAAACAGTTTGCTGTGCTCCAGCCGGAAGTCCCAGTTTAAACATGGTTCCGGAGAGTTTTCGTGAGAAAAAAAATCCTCTCTGGAATCGCACAAAGCCAGTGCGTTTTAGAAAGAAGAGTCCCAGAAGTCCTGAAAAGCCCTGGGCGATGGTGGTGGCTAATGCTGCTCCAGCAACACCCATTTGAGGAAATGGTCCGATGCCCAGAATCATAATGGGATCTAGAATCACGTTGAGGATGGTGGCATAGATGAGAAGTGTCAGGGGGGTTCTTGAGTTCCCCATTCCTTGGAAAATGGTGTTGATGGCGTTATATAGAAAAAGGAAGGGAAGCCCAAAAAGGAAAATGGTGAGATAAGAAGAAGCAAGAGTCAGAATTTCAGGCGGCGTTTTGATTAATTGCAGTAAAGGCTTATGAAAAGCAAGCCCCACAAACATGGTGGCAATACCGATGATGGTGAATACGGTCAGGGCATTGGTGATGGTCCTGGCAACCTCCTCTTCTCTACGGGCTCCTAAGTACTGGGCTACCATAACGTTGTTTCCGATTCCAAGGCCCATGGCAAGGGCGACGAATAGGAAAAGCACAGGGAAACTCACCGATACTGCTGCCAGAGCCCCGGGACCCAAAAATCGTCCGACCCAGATACTGTCCACAGTGTTATAGAAGGTCTGCAGGAGATTTCCAATCAGCATGGGTATAGCAAAGGTAACTAAATGGCGGGGGATGCTTCCGACGGTGAAGTCAGTCCGATAACGCTTCATTTTCTTTTCTCCTTTTTCAACTTTTGGTATTATAATGACCAATCGGTCGAAAATCAATGGTCAATGTATCTTACCTTGGTGAATCAGTGATCGATCAAGAGGGAAAATAGGCTACGGCAGAAAAAAGAAGGTGGATGGTAGTGCGAGTACGCTTAACGTTCATGGCAGAAAAGGCGCAAGAGCTACTTCTCCCTTTACATTATAATCATCTTGTGCAAGCACTCATTTATCGAATACTTCCTGAAGCATTGGCGAAAAATCTCCACGAAAAAGGATTCCTTTACGAAAAGAGGCGTTTTAAACTTTTTACCTTTTCTCGATTGTTGGAACGGGGCCAACCGGTGGAAAGAGATGGTCGGAGGATGCTTTGTTTTCCAAGAAAAGTTTCCTTCTTTTTTGCTACGCCCCGGGAGGAAATTTTAGAGAATCTTCTGCGAGAAGCGTTTCTGCGGAAGTCTATTGCACTTTTGGAGCAACAAGTTTTTCTTGCAGAGGTCCAGGTTATGCCGGAACCGAGGTGGTCATCTTCCTTAATATTGCGGTTTCTCTCGCCTGTGACGGTGTACAGGACGGATGTAGAAGAGGACAAACGGGTAATGCACTTCCTTAGTCCTCGAGAGAGGGAGTTTAACCGTTTACTAGTGGAAAATGCTCGGAAGAAATATTTTTTGGTCACCGGAAAAAGCGCTGAAAACCTTTCCTTTTCCTTTGAACCATTTCGATTTTCTGAGGAGCGCAACCGGGTAGTAGTTCTTTTTAAAGGAACTCCTATTGCGTCATGGACGGGGGTATTCCGTGTGGAGGGTGATTCGGAACTCATTGCGGTGACATACTGGACCGGTTTAGGAAGTAAAAATTCTGCTGGGTTTGGTATGTGGGAAACGTGGGAACCATTACCCGATGGAGATACCCCCAAAAAATAACGAAGCCATTTCTCAGAACGTTTTTCAGGGGATTTTTTCTCTTTCACATGTTCAGGAGGTTCAAGGGAAGGAACCTATCTTGGTCGTTGTACGATCAAGCGGGGGTGTTGAGACGTTCCGTGATAACTCTGGGACAACGATTATTGACCGTAAGAAGCACCGAGGTAATATTTCGAAAGATTTTGGCCTTTTCCGTTGGTTAATCTCGTTGACTGAATCTTTCTGGCATTTTTTCTCGACGTATTGGAACAATTTTGGGAAACACCGCTGGCAAAGAAATTCGCCAGCTTGGAAGAAAAATTGAACATTGTTCTGCCTGAAATGAACAGCGTGTTTTGCTCCCTTACCCAATTTTTGATTTCTTCAGAGAAGAAAAAGAAAAGTTGATCCCTATCACCTTGATAATTTTGGATTGTTCGGTGTTCTTGCGCTTCGAATCGTGATAATTTTACAGTATGCTAAAGATAGCTTAGGAGAAAGGAGGGAAAACGTTGCGTAAAAGAAGAGTTTTGGTCATTGGGGGAACAGGCCATATTGGGAGTTACCTTGTACCAAGGCTTTTGACTGCAGGATATGAAGTGGTGGTTTTTTCAAAAGGAACAACAAAGCCATATCCAAAACACCCTTTGTGGGAGAAGGTGGAATTCATACGGGGCGAGAGGGCGGAAGAAGAGAAGAAAGGAATGTTTGCTGAACACATCCGTTCTCTGGCACCTGATGCCGTTATTGACCTGATTGCCTTTGAGCCGGATAGTGCAAAAATCTTGGTGGAAGCTCTTTCGGGATCGGAAACGCACCTTCTGATGTGTACCACCGCCTGGGTATACGGGAAAACGAAGACTGTACCAACTTGCGAAGAGGCTCCGAGAGTTCCGGAGAATGAGTATGCCCACAAAAAAGTGCAAATTGAGGATATTCTCATTACCGCCAGAGAAAAGGTTTGTACGACTATTATTCGGCCAACCCATATTACTGGTCCGGGGAAATCGTTCGTGACTCCTTTTGGTGACCACAATGTGGAAACTTTACAGAGGATTTGCGATGGGGAGGAAATTGTTCTCCTTGATGGGGGAGTTGGTACTCTGCACCACGTTCATCCCCAAGATGTGTCTGAACTTTTTTTCGCTGCGCTGGAAAATCCTCGAAAGTCTGTCGGAGAAGTGTTTAATTGTGGTGGGAAATACGCCATGACCTTTTTGGGGTTGGCAGAATTCCTTTTTGCTTTGGTGGGCAAACCGTTACGGGTACGAACGATGTCCTTGGAAGAGTATCATAAGCAGTTTGGGTATCCGGAAGAAGCTGCGATGCACGTTCGCCAGGGATGCTGTGTGTCGATGGAAAAGGCCAAGGAAATGCTTCATTTTATTCCACGATATACTCCAGAGGGAGCAGTAATGGAAGCCTTTTATGACCTGATTCAAATGGGGGTACTCCATATGAGGTAAAAAATTTTTCTCTCTTTCATCGAAAGTGTCAACTACTGACACTCTTCTATGGTACAACAGTGCTAAAAAAGGATCAAATCTGTAAGGTCGGGACAATCTGTGATGCTTGGCAAAGAGGATGAAAGACAATTTTGGTTATCGAGGGAAGGTTATTACGATGTGGAGTTTTACAAGGCTTTCTCTCATTTATCCTTGGTTTACAGTATCTTGAAGGAGGACTAAAACCAGGATAGAATTTATGGTGAAGCCTGGTTTGCCTTGATAGGAGGGGGTGGGTGGATATGCGACATCTCGTTATCACCGTGGGAGTTGGTAACGGCGTTGCGCATGGGATTGCCCATGTGATCAGGCAATTGCGTCCGAACCGCGTGTATTATCTGGTTACAGAGGAAAGCGAACAAAAGACCATTCCTGAGTTGAGGAATGATGAAGACCTCAGATTAGTCCCCAGGGAAGAAAAGACCATCTGGTTGAAGGGTGAGGCAAAAGAGTCGCTGGATAGGGTATTTGGAGTGGTCCATCGGCTTATTGAGGAAATTCGACAATCGGATTCGTGTGCGGAAGTTTTTTTAGATTGTACTTCAGGGACCAAAATTATGAGCGCAGGAGCGGTGATGGCGGCGTGTTTCGGAGGAGTCGATACGGTGACGTATGTTTCTGGAGAAAGAGAAAGTGGACGTGTGGTAAGTGGCACCGAACGCATTTCGGAACAGTCTCTGGTTGATTATTGGTTGGAAGACCAAAAGCGTTTCCTCTTTACCCTCTTTGACCGATACGATTTTGTGGGGTGTTATGCCATTTTGGAGCAAATTCGCAAAAGAAGTGCTTTGCAAAGATTACAAAATTTTGTAGCATTGTGGAAACCAGTCGTCCGCTTTTACCATTACTGGGACCTTTTTGACCATGGAAAGTGTGAACCCAAAGATGTAGAAGGTTTGCCACCTCGGAATAAGAGGTTTTTGGGAAAATTGCGCGGTGGAAAGTTTCCTGAAAGTGATCAGTGCCGGCTCGCGGACCTTTTGAATAACGCTGAGAGACGAAAAGATGAGGGTCGGTTTGATGATGCTGTGGCGAGATTGTACCGTGTTATGGAAGGTATCGCACAGACTATTTTAAAAGGGAAAGGCATTGATTCTTCTGGTGTGGACTTGGAAAAACTTCCTGAAGGAGTACGTCAGAAATATGAAGGGTTTCGGAACGATAAGGGAGTCGTGCAACTTCCACTTTTTCGAAGTTTTGAACTGTTGCGGGATTTGAATGAGCCTCTGGGGATACAGTTTTTTGACGACCATGAACTTCAGGACTTGCTTCGCATCCGGAACCAATCCGTTTTGGCACACGGCATCGAGCCGGTTACGGAGGTGATGTATAAGAGATTACGGGAAAAGGTATACGCCTATGCCGTGGTGGTTGTCGGTTCTCTGGATACCCTGTGTCAGGATGGAAAGTTTCCTTCGCATGGAGAAATCCTACAGGAACTGCAGTCCCCATGAGAACGGTTATAAGCACTGTCGGTACTTCACTTTTGAGATCTTTTGAAAAGTCATCACTCAATTTTGTAACGCTTTTGACCTTTGTAAATACGGCGGATCCGCGAAAAGCATGTGCCGAGACCAATGCCCTGAGTCGTCTCCTTCAGGAAGGGGATCGACTTATTTTTCTCCATTCTGATACCGAAGAAGGAAAACTCTGTGCTGGGGTTCTGGCACAACACTATGCTCAGAATGGATATGAAACGATTGTTGATTGCATCCGTTACCTTTCTTATCGGGAGGCGCACTTTCGTTTGCGGGGTTTGCGGTCGTTGGTGGGAAAATTGGCTGACCTCATCGAAAGGGAGAGAACGATACATAAGCGGGAAGTAATCATCAACGCCACTGGAGGGTTTAAGGCTGAAGGAGTCTATGCCACTCTGGTCGGATTATTGTTCAATGTTCCGGTGTGGTACATCCATGAAATGTTTCAGGAAGTGGTGAAAATGCCTGTACTCCCTGTAGATTGGAATTACGCAGTGATCGCTGAGCACGAGGATTTTCTGCGTTTTGTTTCAGAAGAACTCCGTTCCAAACAGGAGGTCAGAAGGTTTTTCCCTACTATACCGGAGAGTATTGCTTCGATGCTTGAGGAAGAAGACAACTTTGTGTTGCTTTCTCCGGCAGGGGAAGCAGTTTTTCGGGCGTATCGAGAAAAACTCCAGGTGGCCGCTTCGATGCCCGTTTTTCTCTCCAAAAACGCTCAACAATGGTTTTTGAAGGCAGATTCCGCTGTCAAAGAGCGGATAAAAAGTATCATCCGAAAGATAAAGCTACCGGAAGTGCGTCGTTCTCAGATTAAAGTTTTGAAAAGTTCTCCTTGCTTTGTCTACCCTCAGGGACACCAGGATGAGCGAATATTGTTCTGCGAGAAGGACGAAACTCTATGGATTTGTGCCCTGGTTCGTCACAGTGACCGAAGTTATGAGACGTTGTTGCAACAGAAAATCCGTTGCAAAGACAAGGACGATTTCGTTCCTTTTGTGGAGGATTGAGGAGGTGAAAGAAACAGTATGACCGAAGAACAGGTCTTGTTTGCGGCGTTTATGCATGATTTGGGAAAGCTTTTGGAGCGTTCCCGAGAATTGACTTTAGCGCCAGATCTTGCTAGAGAGGGAACCTATGCCCATGCTAAGCACTCTGCCCAGTTTGTGCGTGCGGTTCGAGAAAGCATCCTGTTCGATGGGTATGACCTGCAAGGAAGTTACGTGAAAGCTCAATGCAGTGAAGAGATGGAACGGACTGTGCTCGTGCATCATGAGCCAGAAAACCTTGTGGGGTATCTCATCCAGCTAGCAGACTGGATTCAGTCGGCAGAACGGCAGAAAAAAGAGGAACGTTCTGGGGAGCAGTATTTTGACGAAAATCTGGTTTCTCCGGTGACCTGGGTTGATGAAAAAGCGGAAAGACTTTTCTTCTCGCTGGAAGCGATGACTGCAAAAAATCTCATTCCGCAACCCAAGGACAAAGTTCGACGAGGACGCGAGGCGTATCGAAGCCTTTACAGGGGTTTTTTGGAGCGACTCCGTTTGGTTAAGGATTTTGAACAATTGTTGAGTCTTGCAGAGGTGTACCTTTCAGCTGTGCCAGCGCAGACTGGTTCTTACGAGGGTGACATTTCTCTTTTCGACCACTTACGTCTGGTGGCCGGTCTTGCTCAGATTCTCTATCGTGACGTCCAAAATGGGATTCTGAGTGAAGGAGAGGTGAAAATGCTCCGTGAGTCTATTTTAGAGGGAAGGAATGATCACGTTTCCATGCAGAAGCGTCTTTTTTGGCTATGGAGGGGGGATTTATCTGGTATTCAAAAATTCATTTTTACTGTCCCCTCGGATCAAGCTGTGCGAATGATCAAAGGTCGCTCAGTATATCTGGACCTGCTTATGCGATATGTGGTGAAGTATCTTCTGAGGGAATTAAAGCTTTCCTCGGCTTGTGTTATCTATCTTGGAGGTGGCAATGCTGAGGTTTTGTTGCCCTTTTGTGAAGAGTCGATTCTTACGGAAATCCGGAAAAGAGTTTGTTCGCTTTTCTTCCATTTCCATCAAAGTGAACTGTATTTAGCCATGGAATGGGTACCAGTTTCCCTGGCCGAACTCTTTGAGTTCATGGGGGTGCGGAGTCGTCTCCAAGAGCGCATTGAGACCCGTAAAAGGCAAAAGTTTTTGGAGTTAGGTGAAGAGACCCTCTTCCAATGGTGCTTTTCTTCGGAAAAGGTGGTCATTCGGGAAGGAGAAGGATGTAAGCGATGTGGGAGGAAAAGAGAATGGGATTCTCTTTGTCCAGCTTGTGCTTCGTTTGTGGAGTTTACCGATACACTGAAAAAAGCTCAGTACCTTATAGAGGAGGAAATCAAACCTTTGGCGCGTTTTCCGCAGACGGTTTGGGAGATGTTCCAGGGTTTTGGTTTTCGGATTGCATTCGGTAGCGAAGTTTCGTCGTCGGGGCGGATATATACGCTGGGGGACGTCAACCTGGATATCGGGAAAGGCTGCTTAGCGGATGGATTTCTCCCAGGGAGTTTTCGCTTACCCGATGCGACCTTTGAAAATATTTCTGAAACGTCTGTTCAGGATCAACATGGAGACCCCGCTTTGGGGTATTTGAAGATGGACGTTGATAACCTGGGAGCAATTTTTTCCACCCTTGCCAAGAAGGGTCGGGAACGCGCTTCAGCGCTTTCCTTTTATCGGGCTTTCAGCCGACGTCTGGAGCTCTTCTTCGGGGTGTACCTGGTTCTTTTGATACGGGAACGGGTAGAGAAGAAATTTTTCTACCCTGTATTTGCCGGGGGTGACGATCTTTTTGTGATTGGGGGATGGAAGGAGGTGGTGAAGCTTGCCGAGGAAATCCATCAGGAATTTGCAAAATTTACCGGCTCTTCACAGTATCTCACCCTTTCGGGTGGTTTGTCCTTCGTCCCCCCAAAGTTTCCCGCTATCCGGGCTGCCCAGATGGTGGAAGAAGCTCTGGAAGAGGCGAAGAGCACCTATTATCCGCAAGATAAAGGTAACGAAGACTGGATAAAGAAAGACAAGGTGGGTATCTTTGAGGAGGTTTTGAGCTGGAGGGAGTATGCCGGGGCTTTCGAAATATATCAAGATTTGGAAAAACGAGTTCTTGCCAAAGATGTACCTCGGGCGATTTTTCAAAAAATTGAACGGTCTCTGTATGGGTTTCAAGTCATCCTTAACGATTCTCTAAAGGGTGTTTTACGCTTTCCAAGAGTTTGGCGTTTTCTCTACTTTTTGCGGGACCATAAGGAAATTGCGGAGCGGATGGAGGGAATCCTTCTGGGAAATGTTTTGCAAAGAGAGGAAATTCGAAACCCTAGATTGGTTTTGGTGGCAAACCGACTGGCGGCGATGGCGACGCGAGTAAAAAAGGAGGATTAAAAATGATGGAAATGAACCGCAAAGGGTCATCTTTTCAGGAACCACTGGAGAATAAATGGTTGCAAAAGGTCAAAAGGGAGCTTGGAGATGATTTTGTGGAACGGATACTGCGCTTTGAACAGATGGAGCCAAGCGAGTTTAAGGAATTTAACGAACGTTTGAAGCAATTTGTCCAGGATCATCAAGAAATCAATCCGACTCGCATGCGGAAAGTATACGAAGTGATCCGGAATGCCGAAAAGCTCTCAGATCTGTTGCTGGGGTTACCTAAGCTCGCCTACATGGTGGGAAAAGAGGAACAGAAGAAGAAAAAGGACAATCTGGGTAGGCTCTATGTGATTTTTGCTGAAAGCGTTAATCAGGCGGGCGATGAAAGGGCGTTACAGAATATTCGGAAATTTGCTGAGGCTCTGGTCGCTTACCATAAGTTTTATAGTACAAGAGAGATGTAGGGGGTGAAAAACGATGAAGCTATTTTTGGGAAAGGTATTTCTGCATGGAGAAATTGAAGTCCGTACTGGTCTCCACATTGGAGGAGCCCGGGATAGCATGGAGATTGGGGGCATGGATAATCCGGTAATCAAAACCTTGCAAGGTATACCTTATATTCCAGCTTCGTCGCTCAAAGGGAAGGTTCGTTGTCTTTTGGAGAGGAAATATGGGGTACGAAAAGCCAAAAAAGAAGGAGAACCGTGTGGGTGCGGAGAATGCTTTATTTGCCAGCTTTTCGGAAGTCACTCTTCGGATAGTAAAACTTTGACTCGGCTATATATTCGAGACGCTTTCCTCAACGAAGACCATTACCGAAAAACCTTTCGCTTTCCTTTTGAGGAAGATTTCACCTACACTGAGGAAAAAGCCGAGAACATCATCGACCGTTTGAAGGGGACTGCTCAGCATCCCCGGTTCATGGAACGGATTCCAGCAGGAGCGCGGTTTTTTCTAAAAATGATGGTAAATTTCTACCAGGATGACCATATTGCCGACTTGGCCAAATACCTCGTTGAAGGGTTGCGCCTTCTGGAGGATGACTATCTGGGAGGAAGTGGGAGCCGAGGGTACGGACAGGTAATTTTCTGGAACCTTCAGGTGAATGCCAAAAGTAAAAAAGACTATCAGGAGAAAAATGAAGAACACCCAATAATGAACGGAAAGACGCTTTCAGAAATTTCTTTAGAGATGCTTTACGGAAAGGTTCAAAGTTTTTTCCAGGAAATGGAGGGGTCCTGATGACCTTTACGGTGGTCAAGCTTTTTTCGCGTTTTCCTCTTCGCTGGCACTCGGGTTTGGGAAGTCTTGACCGCAGCGACCTTTTTCCCCATTCAGATACTCTCTTTTCGGCTCTGGTAAATGCTTTCCTTCTCCTCTATGGAGAGGAAATGCTTCCAGAATTTCTCAGTGAACTTTGGGTTTCTTCGGTTTTCCCCGGGATTCGCCAGGAGGGAAAAGATGTCCTGTTCTTTCCGGTGCCGCTATCAGTGATTTTCTCGACACCAGTTTCTCTGCGTAAAAAGGTAAAAAAGGTTCGTTTTGCTTCTTGGGATGCGTTTCAAAAACTCGTTAAGACTTTTGATTTCGAAACTCATGCCTTTGCAGTCAGTTTTTCCGATGTATCTTCTCCGTTTTTGCTGTGGGGAACGCAGTATGTGATTACCCATGAAGAAGCGATCTGGCTTGGTAGAGAAACCATCAAGGTGGCGAAACTTCTTGAACCACACGTGGTACTCGATCGGACAAACAATCGTTCTCAGAATCTGTATTTTGAGGAAGATATCTGGATGGTTTCTGAACCTGGTGCTCAGCCTTTTCTTTTTTTTCTCTATGGAGATTGTCGGTTTGAGATGACTGCAATCCTTCGTCTTTTCGTTGAAGAGGGGCTGGGAGGGGAGCGTTTCCAGGGTAAAGGAAGTTTTGACTGGTTTGAGGTAGACACACTGGATATTCCCCAAAATGGTGAATACATGGTGCTTTTTTCTGTGGCAAAACCAAGAAGGAGTGAAATTGATGCACTTTTGGCGTACGACCTTGTGAAACGTGGAGGGTTCGTTTTTCGAGGTGAACCCTTAGGGTTCCAGAAACGTACCCATTATAAAATTGCGGAAGGGTCGCTGGTGCGTTTTCCGTTTGTGGGAGAAAACATGGACGTTTCGCCTTTCGCCGAACAGCCGATCATATCTTATGGGAAAGCGTTAGGTTATGCATTTTCGGGCAAGGGGGAGATGGTATGGAAATAACAGTCAAAACTTTTACCCCGGTTTGTATTCGGAGTGGCGAAACTCTTTCTCCATTACTCGACTTTGTGATTGAAGACGATAAGGTCTGGTTTGTCGACAAAGCGAAGCTGAAAGACATTTTTCGTGACAGTGAAGTGATGTTGCGGGATTTTACCCAAACCACTCTGCGAGAAAGTCAAAATATCAGGACTTTCTTACGGGATTACAACATCCCCTTAGAGGCAGTTACTGGTTTTTCGGTTGCCTTGTGTTCCCTGAATCTCAAAGACCGTTCCCGGCAACTCTACTTTCCGGTGGTTTCCTCTCAAGGTGCTTATCTTCCTGGAAGTTCCCTGAAGGGGATGATTCGTTCGGCCCTTCTTTTTGCCTATTTACGGGAGAAAGGGGTTGCCAAATTAGAGGAGGTGTTCTCTACCGGTACTGAAGGCCGCGGAAGGTTTCAAGGTGCCTATACCGGGGAAAACATTTTTCGAAACAATCGTAAAGATATATTCCAGGATGCACTGCGTTTCGTGCGAGTTTCAGATTCAAGTTTCTTTCCGGTTGAGCGGTTGAAGGTTTACGAGTTAAAAAGGGTTACCAAAGCGAATCCAATTCCTGCTCTGGTTCTCACCATTCCGGCGAAAGCCGAATTCTCTTTTACACTTCGGATTGATTCCCAGTTTCGGAGAGCTGTCTTTCCCGATTTCTGGAAAGAGTTTTTCCAGCATGGTGAACAGAAAATCCTTGAAACCATACGCGATTACAGTGCGACGGTCCTCGAAAAAGAGATTGAAATTCTTAAGCATTTGCCAAACTATGGGAATCTTCTCCAGTTTTATCAAAAGGTGAGGCCAAAACTTCGAGATCGAGTTTTCTTTCGCCTGGGTTTCGGTAAGACGTATTTTTTCAATTCCGTGGGCTATTTCCTCTCTCGTGACCAACTACAGATTCTTTTTAAAGGAAACCGGCGGGTGCTCCTTAATGATTCTTTTCCCTCGACCCGTTTTGTAGTTGGTGGAGAACAAGAGCAAATTCCTCTGGGGTGGTTTGTGGTCACGAAACCGAGATAGGGAAAGAAGTGATGTGCTTCGATATTTCTCTTTGTTAGCCGCATCATTCGGTATTACTAGTTTTGGAGTTCGGTATGGGTCGAAGAGTGGCTGGTACCGTGGAGGGAATACATCCTGGGGTAAAAGGTTTCTTTACCCCTAAATACAAGTGCATACAGAAAAAAGGGGAAGGTGGTCGTACATGGCTTTGGCTTTAAAGCCCGGTGAACAGGTTCTTGCCGATGTAGCGGCGAATCTCTTTCGCGGTATTGAAGCTGTTGGTGGAAGAATGAAAATCACAAACCAGCGTATTGTTTTTGAGCCTCACGCTTTGAACGTGCAACGTGCAGTGCTGGAAATTTCCTTGGACGAGGTCATGGAGGTAAAGAAAAGAACGACCCTGGGAATTTTTCCCAATGGGTTACTGGTTCGAACTAAGTCTGGTGAAGATTACAAGTTTGTTGTCTGGAAAAGGGATCGATTGATACAGCTCATCGATAAGAATAAAAGGAGGGAGATTCCTCATCACAGCGAAACATCGCTCCAAGATTAGACCGTTAACGCGTACTGGTTCCATAGTGGGGGCTTTGATATTATTAGAGAGAGTCAGCCGGTTTTGAGTGGAGAAAACGCAAGGACATCGCTGAGGTTACCCCTGAATGGCTTGTAAACGGTACAAATGCCCTTACCCAATTCGAAGTCGCCCCAGAAGTCCTCTTTAAAGACTTCTAGGGCACTGGGTTACGAACAGCAGGAAAACCCCCGCCATGGCTTTTGGGATTACTGTTTTTTAGGGAACATCCCAAAAGGAATCCGCTTAAGACCTGTTTTACATTGGTGCTTCCACATTGTGGACGATTGAGATTAAGCCCTTTTTTCCCTTTCTGCAATTGAAGCCCGCACTTCCATGGTATGTCCACAATCGCTACAACGGTATTCGTAAGTAGGCATAGGGTTTACTCCTTTCCTTGTGTTATTTTTCGTTTCAAACCGGAGTCAAGAAAACATTATTCCTGCCGGAAAAGTTTTTCCTCAAAATCTTTGTTTCTTCTGTCGGTGCCCGCTTCTGACACTCTTCTTTTTTATAATGGGGTACATAAAAATAATGGGGTACATAAAAAAGGGGGTAAACAGCATGAAAAATTATTGGCTGGTCAGCGTGTTGTTAATTGTAGCGTTGCTTTTGAGTGGTTGTGGAGCTACGATCCCCTCTAGTTCGAGTGGAGTGGTGGTGACTTTTCGGGTTTTGGATCGCACCATTTACACAGCCCTGATTGAGTTTACGGTGGCTAATTATTCTTCGTCAACTTTTTATCCCCAAAGCGTTGAACTCAAGGCGCAAATATGTGAATGGGGTGGAGATTGTGTGGAGTACTCGGAAAAGATGACCGTTTCCTTCGATAGTCGTCCATTCTACTCTGGCGAAGTCCGTTCGGTGAGGGACGTGGTGTCTATTGGCAATCTCTGGGTTTATATTCGGTGGATGGAGGTTATTTTGGAAGGTCGTCTTGGTGGCCAAATGATTCGGGTGCTGTCCAATCGAGTGTACTTCTAAAGACGCACTTTCATAGCTGATTTTTTGCGTTGAAGGATGTTTGTAAGACTTGAACATGATGGTTCTAAATGGTCGATGTGGAGAAATGGCAGAGACCAAGAAGCAGGTTCTGTAAATTTTAACGACGGTAAAAGGAGGTGAGTTGTGCCATAGTAGAGTGGAGGACCCTGTGATTCCCATAGAGGTGTGGCGGAAACAAAGTCATTCAGTGCTTCTGTAGGGGTTTTTGTAAGATACATAAAAGTAAGAGGAGAAACTTTTTACGTAAGATTTTTTCAGAATCTGTCAGTCATCTTGGTAGTAAAAGTTGTTTTCCTTTTGCGTTATAATTTTTCAAAGGGGGGTGAGACAATGCGCTGGTCAAGCGGGATACTTGTAGTATTCATTTCACTTGTATTGACGGCGGTGGCATCAGGGTGCGAACACCAAGGAGAAGTTCCCTTTGTTACCGTGGTTGATTTACCTTCCCATGTGGGTGAACGAGTTCGAATTATTGGATGCCTTGATTTTACCTGTCCTACAATTCCTAATGCGGTGTATCCCAGGGATTGCGATGTATTGCTCCGACAAAGCAATCTCACCGTGCCACTGGAGTTCCCGACTGGGACTGAAACCTTGCGGGAAATGCTCAATGGGTATTACGAGGCTCACTTTACCCGCTGTGTTCGCCTGGAGGTTTTGGGGAAGGTGGTGGAAATTTCTTGTGATGTTCCAGAGTGTGTTCCTACGATTTTCATCGATATGGAGGACGTCACCTTATTACCAGAATGATGAATTTGGCTTGATTTGATGGTCATCGACTTTGGATTTCGGCTCAAGTTGAGCCTTTTTATTTTCGCTCGGCCATACGAAGGAGAAACGATCTAGAAGTTGGGAGAACTGAGGCTCAGATGTTCTGGCTTAACCAAGAGAAGGGGTGCCTTCTTTTTTCAAGCCTTTGTTTTTCCAGCCTGTGAATAGGGGCGTGTGGGAATTCCATTTAGAAAATAAGGGAACTGCGGTGATAATGGGTTGAAATTGACTCTCTGACTGTTGACAATTTTTCCTCCCTCTTTTACAATTCCTGTGAGTTGAAATAATACTTCTTCAGGGCAGGGTGAAATTCCCGACCGGCGGTAAGGAGCGTAAACTCCAAGCCCGCGAGCAATCTTTTAGGATTGTTGATCCGGTGAGAGTCCGGAGCCGACGGTACAGTCCGGAAGGGAGAAGAAGTGAGAGTGGTTATTAAGGCCCTGAAGGCGTAAGCTTTCAGGGCCTTTTTGTCCTGAAGAGGAGCGAAAGGAGAATGATGGTGCAATGAAGGAGAAACGTTTTATCTATGCAGGAATGCTGGGAGGGTTATCGCTGGTTTTGAGTCTTTTGGTCCATTTTCCACTGATTCCCCAAGCTCCCTTTTTGCTCTATGATCCGGGAGATGTGCCGATTCTTATAGCCAGTTTCAAGTTTGGCCCGGGGTTGGGAGTGATGTTGACGGCTGTGGTGGCCACGCTTTTTGCGGTGATTACGGGAGAGGGCGGTCCATGGGGAGTTCTCATGCATTTTCTGGCTACCGGGAGTTACGTCTTTCTGGCAGGATGGCTCTATAGAAAACAGAAGACAGCTCAGGGAGCTGTTTTGGGTTTAATCGTAGCGCCTCTTGTAATGACGACGATCATGGTTTTTGCCAATCTGGTGGTGACACCGATTTACCTCGGGGTACCAAGAAGTGTGGTATGGGGAATGCTTCTTCCAGCTATTATTCCATTTAATCTTTTAAAAGGTACTATTAATGGAGCCATGACGTTTTTTCTCTACAAAAGAATGAGTGTTTTTCTTGAAAGTTCCTTAGTTGCTAAAGTGCGAAGTGAAGTTTTAGAGCTCGATAGAGAGGAGAAGGACTTTCATGTGGAGTCCTTCTCCGAATCCCCCTAGGGAGTTTTGAGCAATTACTCTGTGACAGGGAATGAAAAGAGGTAAAAGGTTTTTATCCAAGGATTGTCCGACGGCACGACAGGCGCGGGGAGTGCCGACAGCACGAGCAATTTCCCCGTAGGTTCTGGTGGTTCCGTAAGGAATGAGTGCAGTTTCTTCAAGGACTTTTCTGGTGAAGGGGGGGTAGAAGTCCAGCAAAAAAGGGTACGGCAAGAATGAGACAATCTGGCCCTCGAAGTACTTCTGGATGGGTTCTTCAAGTTTGAAAGGGTCATTTTTTTCTTCGTGGGGGAATACTGAAAGGAACCGGCACTGCTGGGTAAAATGCAAAAGTGCGGTTTCTCGTTTCTTTCTCGGTAACGTGAAAGAAACCAGTTTATCGTTTTGCCAGCTCACGATACTTGTTCCAAAAGGCGTTTCGATCCATCGGAAGTGGAGTTTCTTATTCACAGGAGTCTTTACTTCTTTTTGTTTGTCGCTATAATTATTATAGTTATTTTTAAAGTCAAATACAGAGAAACCGAGGAAGAGAATAAGTAGTTCCTATACCAGGCGCAAGAGAGCTGGGGAAAGGTGGGAGCCCGGTGCTGTGGGTGGGAATGAATGGGTCTTGGAGGAGTGGGTCGAAAGCCCAAGTAGGCTCAACCGGATTCCCCGATAGCGGAAAAGAGTGGAGTAGTGAACTCAAGAAGGGTGGCACCGCGGGTTTACCCCTCGCCCCTGGGGCGAGGGGTTTTTTATTCGGACAATAAAGGAGGCGAAGAACATGAAAAGGCTTGGGATAGTGTTCCTTATTGTGTCAGTGTTGCTATGGATAGCTGCTCCAGGTGGGACAGCGGAAAAGGTCAAGATTGGTATTATGCAGATTGTGGACCACCCAGCACTGAATGCGGTTCGAGATGGACTTAAAGATGCCCTAAAGGAAGTCTACGGATATGTGGAGGGCGAAAATATTTTTTATGATGCTCAGTCTGCTCAGGGAGACGTAGCCACGGCCAACACCATTGCACAAAAATTTGTTGCGGCAAGAGTAAACCTCATTGTTTCTATTGCCACACCCACTTCACAAGCAGCAGCCAATGCCACAAAGGAAATTCCCGTTATTTTCAGTGCAGTGACTGATCCGGTGGCGGCTGGACTGGTGAAGGATTTGGAAAAACCTGGGGGAAATGTCACTGGGATTTCGGATATGACTCCGGTGGACCGACAAATTTACCTTATCAAATTCCTTTTCCCAAAGGCTAAAAGGGTGGGGACCCTCTACAATTCAGGTGAGGTCAATTCGGTGGTGACCAATGAACTAGCCAAGGAGGCCTGTCAGGAAAATGACCTCGAGCTTCTGGAAGCAACGGTCACAAGCACCGCTGATGTGGCTATGGCAGCGCAGTCCCTGGTTGGAAAAGTCGATGCAATCTATGTTTCTACTGACAATACCGTGGTTAGCGCCATGGATGTGGTCACCAAGGTGTGTTTGGATAATAAGATTCCTTTAATTCTGGCCGATCCGACCACGGTCGAAAAAGGAGCCCTGTGTGGGTTGGGATTCGACTACTATCTCCATGGGCGGCAAACCGCTGATATCGTGGCTCGGATTTTAAAGGGCGAGAAACCAGGTGATATTCCGGTGGAATTTGCCAAAAAACTGACTCTTCTGGTTAATACCAAGGTTCTTGCAAATTTGGGACTTGACGTTGAAACGATGAAAGGTATCCTAAACCGGTTTGTAGAGGACATGAAAACTAAAGAGGTAGAAGTGACACTCAGTTTTCTATAGGAAAAGGTGGAGGAGGAGAGGAATCTCCTCCTCCACATAGAGGGAGGTTATAAAAATCCGGGATTTTTTCCTTTACGGTGCTCAGGAAGGTTTACTTTTTGGTATCCTGGCTTTAGGGGTTTTTATCACTTTTCGTTGTCTCAATTTTCCAGATCTTACCGTTGATGGGAGTTATCCTCTGGGTGCAGCAGTCTTTGCGCTGATGATGTATCGAGGATACGGGCCTCTGGTGGGTGTATTGTGTGCGCTTCTTTTGGGAGCTCTGGCTGGTCTTTTGACTGGCGTTTTGCACACATTTTCCCGGATTCCGGCCTTACTTTCGGGTATCCTCACCATGATTTGTCTTTATTCTGTGAACCTTCGAGTGATGGGAAGACCCAATGTGTCCCTTTCTGAAAATCTGGGACATCGGACTATCTTTGTGATTTTGCGTGATGCGTTCCCTTCCGTTCCTGAAGTCTATCTTCGCTTCATTTTCTTATTACTTCTCCTCACCTTTTTGAAGGTTATCGTCGATTTTTTTCTGCAGACCGAGATTGGTCTTTCCATTCGAGCAACCGGTGATAATGAAACCTTGGTTGAAACTCAGGGAATAGACCCTAACCGGATGAAACTGGTAGGGATTGCTCTTTCCAACGCTTTGGTGGCGCTTTCGGGAGCCATGTTTGCTCAGTACCAGGGTTTTGTCGATGTCAACATGGGTATCGGGATGGTGATTTCTGGGCTTGCCTCGGTCATTGTGGGGGAAGTGCTCTTGCGGGGAAAAACGATTTTTGTAATGACCTTACAGGTTGTCTTGGGTGCGGTCGTTTATCGTATGGCGACGGCCATAGCGCTGAACTGGGGGTATAGTATTGGCTTTAAACCCTATGATTTGAAGCTCTTTACGGGCATTCTGGTTATCCTCATTCTTTCGTTCCCGGTTTTGAAGGAAAAATTGGGGAGGGCAGGATGATGCTCAGGGTTAATGGGGTCAATAAATTTTTCTTCCGTAATTCTCCGGATGAGCGCTGGGCCATTCGAAATTTAAGTCTCGAAGTGCAGGATGGCGAGTTCGTAACGATTGTGGGGAGTAACGGAGCAGGGAAGACGACTCTACTCAATTTAATCAGTGGTACGTATTTTCCCGATGAGGGGAAAATCGCCATTGACGGTGTTGATGTCACCCATCTCCCTCCCCATCGGCGAGCGGTTTACCTGGGGCGAGTTTTCCAGAATACCTTTCAGGGGACAGCTCCTTCCTTAACCATTGAGGAAAACCTGGCCATTGCCTACCTTAAGGGGAGAAGTAAGGGAATCCGTATGGCACTCAATGAACGTATGCGAGAAGTGTTCAGGGCAAAACTCTCTGAAATTGGTCTTGGTCTGGAGAGGCGGTTAAAGGATCGGGTAGGACTTCTGTCCGGAGGGCAGAGGCAGGCCCTGGCTCTTCTTATGGCGACTTTGAGTCAGCCCAAAATTTTACTCCTTGATGAACATACCGCCAACCTCGATCCTAAAACTGGGGAGGTCATTATGGAACTGACTACCAAACTGGTGCATGAGAGCCGTTTGACCACTCTTATGGTGACGCACAATCTTCAGGATGCGCTTTCTTTTGGGAACCGTACTCTGATGATGGATGAAGGAGAAGTGGTTCTGGACGTGGTCGGGGAAGAGAGAAAAAAAATGACCATTCAGGAACTGCTGGAACAGTTTACCATTCGTAGACATAAGGCGTTTACGAATGATCGAGCTTTACTCTCTTAATAAGAAAGGAGGAAAGAGAAATGGAAGAAGGTCGAATTATTCTGAGTGAAAAGGAAATGCCCACTGTTTGGTACAATGTGCTTGCTGATTTACCTCGACCACTTGACCCACCTCTTCACCCTGCTACCATGCAACCGGTGAAACTTCAGGACCTCGAACCAATTTTTCCCAAAAGCCTTATCGAGCAGGAAGTGAGCACCAACCGTTATATTGATATCCCTGGAGAGGTTCTTGATATTTATCGTTTGTGGAGACCCACACCGTTAGTTCGAGCGCGAAAACTGGAAGCTTTTCTCAAGACACCGGCTCGTATCTATTACAAGTACGAGGGGGCAAGCCCTGCTGGAAGTCATAAGCCAAATACCGCTGTGGCCCAGGCGTATTATAACAAGGAAGATGGTACGAAAAGGTTAACCACCGAAACTGGAGCTGGCCAGTGGGGGTCAGCTTTAGCGATGGCCTGTCAGTTTTTTGGTTTGGAGTGTACCGTGTACATGGTACGAGTGAGCTATGAACAGAAACCGTACCGACGGGTTTTGATGCATACCTGGGGAGCAGAGGTATATCCCAGTCCGAGTGAGCGAACCAAAGCAGGGCGAGACATTCTGGCAAAGGATCCACAGTCTTTGGGAAGCCTTGGTATCGCCATCAGTGAAGCTATCGAAGACGCGGTGACGACCCCCCACTCCAAGTACAGCCTGGGGAGTGTCCTCAATCATGTGCTCCTTCACCAGACTGTTATTGGGGAAGAAGCCAAGCTCCAGTTAGAAAAGGTAGGCGAGAACTATCCGGATATCGTGGTTGGGTGTGTGGGTGGAGGCAGTAACTTTGGTGGTATAGTGCTTCCTTTCATGCGCGATAAGCTCCTGGGTGAAAAAACCTTCCGGGCAATCGCCGTAGAACCCACGGCCTGCTCTTCACTCCTTCGTGGGCGATACGAATACGATTATGGTGACGTGGCGAAAAATACTCCACTTCTTAAGATGCATACTCTGGGTCACGACTTTATTCCTCCTGCCATTCATGCTGGAGGATTGCGTTATCATGGAATGGCTCCTATCGTGAGCCTTCTCTATGATCTGGGACTTGTGGAAGCTCAGGCGTACAAACAGAACGAGGTTTTTGAGGCTGCGGTAACGTTTGCTCGGACTGAGGGATTGGTGGTGGCACCGGAAACGGCTCATGCGGTGAAGGCCGTGATTGAAGAAGCCAAAAAGTGCGCTGCAAGTGGTGAAGAAAAAGTCATCGTTTTTAACTGCAGTGGTCATGGATTCCTGGATCTCGGAGCATATGAACTTTATCTCACACAGAAACTTCCCGATATCAACCACAATGGATAAAGCGTGATACAATAGGGGAAAGTTTAAACAGGGGGTGGCAGCTTTGTACCTTTTGGGAACAGATATTGGAACGCAGGGAACCAAAACGGTCATGGTTACCGAAAAGGGGGAATTTGTTGCCGATGCGTTTGTGGAGTACGATGTCATTACCCCTCGTCCTTCCTGGGCGGAACAGTGGCCAGATGTGTGGCTTGAGGCTGTAGTAAAGACAGTGGCTTGCTGTATTGAAAAGTCCAAAGTAAACCCCAAAGACATTGCTGGGATTGCCATCAGCGGTCTCTATGGTGGTTCAGGAGTGCCAGTCGACAAGGATTTACAACCCCTGCGGCCCTGCCTCATCTGGATGGACCGCCGGGCAAGAAAAGAGACCCAGTGGGTGAAGGATAATGTGCCTCTTGAGACCATCTTTGGTGTTACCGGCAATTATGTGGATTCCTACTATGGATTCACGAAAATGATGTGGATCCGAAATAATGAGCCCGAGGTCTGGGAAAAGATTTACCAGTTCGTCACTCCGAAAGATTACGTGGTGCATCGTTTGACTGGGGTTCTGGCGACTGATTATTCTTCGGCGGGCAATATTGGTGGTGTCTTTGACATCCGGAAGCGAACTTGGTCAGATGAGATGTGTAACATCCTGGGAATTCCCAGAAAGATGCTTCCCGATACGATTTTCAAATCTTCCGATATCGTAGGAAGAATCAATCGGCAATTTGCTGAGAAGACAGGTCTTCTTGAGGGAACACCAGTTATTGCTGGTGGTGTAGACGCTCCGGTGGCCCAGCTTGCTGCAGGTGTCTTGAGCATGGGTGAACACGTGGCTATGGCTGGAACTTCCATGTGCTGGGGAACGGTGCATCAGGGTCAGTATTTAACGCCTTTCCTGGTCAGTTTCCCCTACGTGGTCTACGATATAGAGCTCATCTACACCTTTGGAGGAAGTGCCACTTCCGGGGCGCTGGCTCGCTGGTTCCGGGAGCAATTTGGCATGTATGAAAAGGAGGTAGAGAAAAATACGAAGATTCCGGCATATACCCTTTTGGAACTTCAGGCACAGAACATCCCTCCTGGAAGCGAAGGCCTGATCGTTCTTCCGTACTTTATGGGTGAGCGCTCGCCTATTTGGGATCCCGATGCTCGGGGGACCATTCTGGGGCTTTCGCTGTACCATACCAGGGCCCACGTCTATAAGGCAATGCTTGAGGCAGCCGCTTATGCTCTGCGCCATAATATGGAGGAGGCCATCAAAGCTGGAATGCAATTGAATCCAGAATGCTGGATTGTGGGTGGTGTCGCTCGCTCTTCCTTCTGGGTGCAGATTTTTGCTGATATTACTGGATTTGACATGAAACGCCTTTCTAAAGATGTAGAAGCACCCTTTGGCGATGCGTTCCTGGTGGGCTTGGGAACGGGCATTATCTCTCGGCCGGAACAAATCAAAGAATGGGTAACCTTCCGGCCGGTGATTAAGGTTGATGCAGAACGCAAAAAAGCTTACGACCGGTATTACGCTATTTTCCGGGAACTTTACGAAAACACCAAAGGAGTTATGAAAAAACTAGCTGATATGTAATGGAAAAAGGCGAGGTGATTTCGGTGAACCTGGAAGCTCTGTTTGCGTTAAACTGTGGGATGTACGTGGTGGCATCGTCATACGAGGGCAAAATGAACGGTCTGATTATTAACGCTTTAGTCCAGGTCACCGCCTTTCCTCCCCAGGTTGTGGCCAGTGTCAACAAAGAAAGTTTGACCCTTTCGCTCATTGAGGAGAGTGGATTCTTTTCGGTATCGGTTCTCGAAAAAGAAACCCCGTTGCAGCTTATCGGACTTTTTGGTTTTCGTACCGGACGAGATATCGACAAATTTGCTCAGGTGAAATATTTTCTGGGAAAAACCGGTGTTCCAGTATTGAGTGAACACGTGGTGGCCTATGTAGAAGCAAAGGTAATATCCAAACTCGATGCCGGAACCCATGTGCTTTTCCTGGGCGAAGTGGTGGAAACGGAATTTTTGAACTCAGAGCTCGTTCCCATGACCTATGGATACTACCGTGACGTTAAAGGTGGTAGAGTTCCTCGCACGGCAGCAACCTACCAGGAGAAAAAGGGGAAAAACACGGAGACGGTGGGACGATATCGATGCAAAGTCTGTGGCTACATCTACGATGAACGTTTTGGGGACCCTGATTCAGGTGTGCAACCTGGAACACCTTTTGAAAAACTTCCCGAAGACTGGGTTTGTCCTATTTGTGGAGTGGGAAAAGACCAATTCGAAAAAATTTGAAGGGGAAGGGTTTTTACGACCCTTCCCAGTAATCTCGTTGGGTGAAAACGTCGTTTTCAACTTGCGGTCGAAGGTTTTCCGGGTAGGAATTGAAGAATGCCTGTTTTGTGAGGTACTCTTCTTCGAAACGCACTGTCCAGGATTGTGCAATACCGGTGAGTGCAGCAAGAGGAACGGTTCCCTGGCGAAACTGCTCCAGGAGCCGGAGGAAGAGTTGTTTTTCTCGAGAAGTAAGCCTGTCCTTGAAGTACCCCAGAACATGGTGAAGGACGTTTATGGTTAGTTTTCGGTTCATGGCTCTTTTTAAGGCCTGGTGGAGATGGATTTCGTATTCTCGTATAACCGTTGCAAAGTCCTTTTGCTCCGGGTTGGCAACGATTTTCCCCATTTGTTGCGTTTCTCGCTGGTGATGGGCCAGAAGAAAGAGTTTATATCGGGTGTGGAAGTTAACCAACCTCCTCATGCTTTGGCTCTCTTTAACCTGAGAAAACTCATGGAGAGTGAAAGTTTTCTGTAGAAAATGTTCGTAAATCGCCACATTTTCTAATCGTTTTTCGGTCTCTACAGGCAGGTGGGGATATCTGGTTAGTGCTTCCTGGGCAAAGAAGCCGCTTCCCCGAGCAAAGACTGTGCCTTGAGAGGTATAAATTTTTACGTCTCTGACGCCACAGGATGGGGATTTGGCTTTCAGAATGAATCCCTGGACATCGATTCCCTCAAAAAAGGATTCGATGAAGGCAGACATCTTCAGGGTAAGGTCCTCGCCACTTTTATCCTGGATTAACCGTCGTTCCCCGTCGACGGACACAATTCTCACCGGTTGCCGTGGTACACTCAGACCTATGGCTAATTCTGGACATACAGGAATGTATTCCACCGCTTCTCGAAGTCTTTCCACAATCTGACTGGGAATGATTGACCCGTCGTAACGGCAGTGGTCAAACCCTAAACACCGGCTTACGACGATCTTTGGTTTCAAGGGCTTCACATCCTCTCTATGCGTTCAATGTATGCGCCCTCAATCGATTTTTTGCGTAGCTCTCCCTTCCCCATATAACGCACTTTTCCAAAAATGGGGCGCTCTCCAAAGGCCCGGTCGTGCTTTCCAAAGCACCAGGCGATGCCGGCAAAGCTATTTGGGTCCCGTCCGTCGAGTGCGTACTTATTGTTGAGATAAACCAGTATTTGGAAGGCTTCCTCCGGGTTGCTACTCCATTCTATGATTTTCTTTCCCCAGTACATCCGCACGTATCCATGGATTTTTCCTGTGTAGACCAGTTCTTTCTGGGCAGCATTCCAGAGAGGGTCGTGGGTTCTAGCATTTTCGAATTCTTCGAGTTCGTATTGGTCCTTTCTGGGATCTTGCTGATGTTTTCTTAAGGTTTCCTTTGCCCAGCTGGGTAAACCATGAAAAGAATCATAGTGGGGATTGTAAAACACAAAATTCATGCTCAACTCTCTTCGGACAATGAGTTCTTCGAGGTATACTTCCTTTGCTTCTTCTAGCACGGGTGCATTAATGACTTCTTGAGCGATAAAAAGAGGCGAAATTTGCCCAAAGTGGAGGTATGCGCTCATTGCTGAAAGAGTATCCTGAGAGGGGTCGTTGCGGCGGATGGGATAATCGGAAAGGTGATTCGCAATAAATTCCCGAAGCTTTGCCTTGGCACGGTCTGTACCCCCAAGGCGGGGTAGGAGTGTAATGTTTTTATCAATGCGTAGACCTTTAAGGATTTGCCCGGGGTCTGAGAGATTAAGTTCTCCCGGGAATACCGGTAAAAAGAGGGAAGAAAGATGAGCCGTTTCTTCTTGAAGCGGCGTGAGATAACGATTGAGGTGTTTTTTAATTTTAGGACGGATGGTGTATGCTCCATATTCCTCGCGTGGGGAAACCACTTCGACGGGAACGATCGCCTCCGTCTCAACTTGCCAGAAAGGACAATTTACCCTTTTTGCCACTTTTTCTCGCCATTCTCTCTGGATACGGAGATACCCCCGGTCGGTAACAAGGAGGATCGCCTTTTGAGAAAATCGCTCCACGTTTTCTACCGGGTTACCTAAATACGTGACCATTTTTATTCCTCTTTGAGCGAGTTTTCTTTGGGTTTCCTGTAATCCTTCTAGGAGAAAGAGATAGTGGCGGGCGTTGGCTTCGGGAAATTGATCGGTGAGATTAAAGAGCACCAGGAGAGGTCTCTGAAATTCATTGGCCTTTTGAATGGCGTACTCTAAAGCATGATTCCATTCCGCTCTTTGGGCTGCCTGCATCCAGTAGAGGACATAACTCCCCTCTTGAAGGGGTTTATAATTCAATTCTTTCAGGCGTTCTCTCGGGATCATGGGAATATTGTATCGTTTATATGGGCCTGAGTAAAGCTCACTTCTAGTCCTGGTGGCAAGATTTACTCTGAACATGAAATGAACGCAGAGGAGAGTTTTGAAATGCCCTGAGCACCTATTTCGTTGACATTCTCTGATGGTAATGCGATAATGCCCCCTAAAGGAGGAATCCTACCGTGAAAAAGGGGTTCGCGATAGTCCTGCTGTCTATTTTCTGTTTTTTTGTAGCGTCGCATGGATTTGCCCTGGATGAGGTTTCGCGGGGTGACGTGATTGAGGAAGCATCCCGATTGACAGGCCTTGCCAAGGATACTCTGGAACTCATCTATGATGAGGCTCCATCTCTTTTTGATAACGTAGAGCGAGTAACCTTTGCGGTGAAGGTGGTGCATCTTTTTGCTACGGCTCAGGATAATGATGTGATGTTGGAACTTTTCGACCGTTTTGTCGATAACCTGAAATCGGTGCTTCTTCCTGGTCCCCTGCAGACTTTTCTCACCGCCGTGAAAATCTATCAAACGAGCCTCGAGGTGGTCCGGGATTACGCTGTTATTCCACGGTTTGAGGAATCCATTTACCAGAGTTATCGTTCCATGCGCCTTATAGACTGGAAACGGGGAGATACGAGTGAGGAGTCAAAAAATACGGCTTTTGAATCGGCCGTTATGGGATGGAATGGGTACTACCTGGTGCAGGACAAGATGTATCAGGAGTTGCTCAAGCGAAAGGGGTATAATGCAGACCTTTTAGGAGAGAAACTTGAAAGACGTCTCCGTTCCCAGATCGATCAGTTCTGGATGAGCAGTCTGGAGCTCCGTTTCCAGAGAGAGATCCTTGCCGGGGAAGAGACTGCTGTTGGTGCAGCGCTCTGGCAGAGTGTCGCTTCAGATCTTGTTCGTCTAGAACGGGAAGCTGAGCGCCGTCTGGTAGCGCCCTCTCCTTCCCCACAACCGGAGGATTTACCCTCTCCTTCTCCAGTAGAACTTACGACTGCTCCTACCCCTGTTCCTTCACTAAAGCCAGAAACGGTATCGGAAGAAGAAGCTCAACTTTTTTCTTCTTTTCGCAAGCTCCTTAAGGAGTATATCGAGGCTGAAATTGCCAGATCCAGTGGAGTGAAATCGTTCTTTGTCGAAGTGGGTGAAGCAGCGAAGATCGCCTCTGGTCTCTACGAGGTGAGTTGGAAAATCTTTGGATATAACGAGGCTGGAGAGAAAGTCTTGCTCAGTGAGGATAAGACCAAGGGAACTCCCAAGGATTTTCAGGAAGCCATCCAGTATTTAGAAAAAGAACTCCAGAGTGGTACTTCTGACGTGCCCCAGGAAGTGGAAGTTTCTGAAGTGTCTCAAGATTCCGAATTTTCCACAGGATATCAAAAACCCCAGGAAGACGAGATTCTTTCTCAGTATCGAGCGGTTCTTTCCCGATATCTGGCAAGAAAAGCAAAAGAACTTGAGAATTGGGATCGGTCCCACGGGGCACAAAATACCTACTCTTTTGAAATTCTTCAGGCTGGGACGCCGGTAGAAAATGGTCGCTTCTTTGTTTCCTATCGAATCCTGGTTCGCCTCCAGAATGGCGATGTGGTACCAGTATCCTCGTTTGAGGGAGCGATCAATCTGGGTGAGATTGAAGCCGGTATTCGTTCTATGCTTGAATTCCTGGGGGAGAGTACCGTCGGTGACTCATCGCCAGAAGCTCTGGATGAAGATTTACCGCCTTCATCGGATGTCACTCATGATAATGACACGACTGTAACGCCTCCGGGGGAATCCGTGATCCCGGGTGGAGATAATTCAAAAATTGTTGCTGCCTTCCGTAATTTCTATCCCCGGTACCTTACCTGGCTGGCAGAGAAGGAAACCGTTCGTGCTCGAGAAGTGTTTGGCTACGATGATAAGGTTTACTGGGTAGAAGTAGTCGAAAACGCTCGGGAAGTTGCTCCCGGTGTGTTTCGGGTTCACTATCGGAATTTTGTTTGTAACGGTGGCGAAACGAGTTGCTATAATGAAACTCAACTCGACCTTACCGTGGAACAGCTTGAAAAACTCCTCCAGGATGCTCGAGAAGAGGTGGAGGAATGATTTCCAAAATTTTTTATAAAATTTCTGATTGGAGTCTTGACAAAATAAAAAACCTTTATATAATAAAGTTCTGGAAGTTGAATGAAACATCTTAATAGCGAAAATCCCCTCCTTGCACCTATGGGGAGTTACCTTCCCGCTAGAGGTAACTCCCCATAGGTGTTTTATGGGTTATTTTCAAACTGTAGTTTTCCCAACAGTGTTGCTGCAGGGTAGACTCCTGGGACAGGTGAGAAAGCGCTGAAAAGTCCATCCTGTGGTTCATTCCGATAAAAGTTAATACCCCAAGTCGTGCCTGGTTGTGGTTTTTGGGTCTTGAGTTCGGCAAAAGGAATGGCGATTTCCAGAACGAGTGTGCTTCCGTCCCGTTCCACACCTATTTCCCAGTTTCCGTTCCATGATGGTCCAGTAAGAGAAAAGGAATCGTAAAATCCTCCGTGGGCGTTTACAGCCAACTGGTAAAAAATTCCTTCGTTCCCAAAGGGGTCGAGATATATTTCGACAGAGTCTTCGTAAAATACCGGTTCGTCTCTTTTTCGAAAGCGGAGTGACCGCTCTGGAAAGTTTTCCATCCGGATGGCAAAGTACAGTTTGGTTTCGTCATACTGTACGGCAACTTCGGTTTTCTTTTTGCTTGGACCACCAGTAAGGAGAGTAAATTGGTTTTGGAAGGACACCTGTTCCCAGGTGAATTCGTCCAGCTTTCCGTCCACGATAATGGGTTCCTTCGTGAAAAAGGCTTTGATGATACGAACATTTTCCCGGTAAAAGGAAACCGGAGGGATGGCCCGGGATTTGTGTTTTTGTGGTTCACGTTGGGATAAGGCTTTCAGGATTTCATTGGTCAGGTAAGGACAGGCAAAGAGTGAAAGCCCGAATAAGGGATACCGTTCTGCTCGTTCGATTACTTCGAGGATGGTGAAGGCGGGGAGGTTTACGGTCCAGACTCCCGCCAAAATTGGCGCACGGGGAGCGAAGGTCCGGGTCCAGAGAAGCATTCCCTCGAATTCTGCCGGACGGGAACTGTAAGTCATGGGTGCGAGGAAATCAAAAAGGTTTTCCTTGGCCCAGCGAGGCCAATCCTGTAACGATCCAGGATACCGCCCTATGGGAAATCCCAGGGGTTTCACGGCACAGGAAAGGCGTATCTGGGGACGTTTCTTTTTAAGGTTTGTGGTGAGGGTACGGGTAAATTCGGTCAAACGATCCGCCCGAAATTGGATCCAGGCCTGGTACAGCTTTCCATCCTCGAGGGGGTCAATACTGATCGGATCAATGCCGTATTGGTTTAAGAATTCACGGCGATGTTTTTCAGCATAACAGGTGTCGATAAGGGTTGGTTCTGGAAAACGGTAATAGTCGAGCTGGATGCCATCAAGGGGATATCGTTCAGCCAGCTCTTCTAAGAGTTTCTGATAAAAATCCTGTACCTCTTTCTCTAAGGGACATAACCAGTAGAGGAAGTTCGTCCCGCTCTGGTAGCCCGGTTTTCCATCTTTGCCGACCACAGCCCAGTGGGGAAAGTGGCTCAGGAGTTCTCCTGGTTCGTTGCGACTGATGTAAAAGATATGCATCCAGGCATGAACTTCGATCCCTCTTTTATGGGCCTCTTCAAGGAAGATTTGCAAAGGGTCAATCCCAAACTGAGCAAAGGCGTCCATCTGCGGAGAAAAACCCAGAGAGGCGAGAAACTGGGAGGGGTAAATAGTCTTCCCATTGTAAAACGATTCCAGGAAAATTGTAGTGAAGTGAGCTTCCTTGAGGCGCTCTAACATACTGGCAATACCTTCGCGAGCTGAAGGAATGCTTTTCGTATCGATCCATACACCCCGAATCGGAGAGGACGCAAAAACAAAGCTTTGCCATGCATAGAGCATTCCAGTAAACAAGAACACAGTTAGAATCCATTTCTTCTTTACCCTTTTTATCCAATCGGCCAAGGACAGATCCCTCACCTCCCCTTAAAAAACTTGTTTTGGGTGCTGAGACCTTTGGAGAAAGATGCTTACAATGATTCCCAAAACGCTTGCGCATCCAGAAATGAGAAAACTTAGGGTGTGGCTACCCGTGAGGTCGCGAGAGAAACCTCCGATGAATGGGCCAATCACACCCCCGACTCCCCAGGCTGTAAAGAGGATTCCATAATTGAGCCCTAAGTTTTTGAGACCAAAGAAATCAGCACAGAGTGCTGGAAAGAGAGCCAGCATACCACCAAAAGTAAAGCCGACACAAGACTTCGCAAAGAGTAGTAGGGTAGGATTGGTCATTTTTTCGAAGACGAAAAAGATACCGGCTTGTATGGCAAATGTAATGAGTAGTGATTTGATTCGTCCAATGCGGTCAGAAAGAGAACCCCAGCTCAGGCGTCCCAGAAAATTGGCCAGGGCATAGAACATGACCGAAAGAAATCCCTGTTCGATACCCGCCACTTCCTGAGCAATCTTGGACATCTGACCGATGACCAAAAGTCCTGAAAAAGTGCCCAGAAAGAACAGAACCCACAGTTTCAGGAAAGTTTTGGTACGCATCATCTCGGTTACAGAGTAATCCCTGGTGGTTGGGAGAATTATTTTTCGACCAAAAGAGAGAAGTACTGGAGAAAAAGAGGGTGGAGGATTGGTAAGGAGAAGCGAAAGTACAAAGAGGATAGTGGTAAGAAGGAGACTGAAAATAATAAATGTACCTTCGATGCCATAACGGGAAAGTAAGAAGTGAGAAAGGGGTGCGATATAAATAGGAGCAAGGCCATAACCACTTACTACGATTCCAGAAATCAGTCCCCGGTTTTGGAGATGAAACCATTTGACCGCTGCAGGAGTGGGCGCTGCATACCCAAAACCCATCGCCAGACCAAAGAATATTCCGAAGAAGAGTGTTAAACCAGTAACGCTTAAAAAACGTGAAGCCAGAAAGAAACCCGTTCCAGCCAGGGCACTGGCGAGCCAGAGTGGAATCCTGGGACCTTTGCGGTCTTGGATACGTCCCCCTGGGATCATGGAAAGGGCAAACAGGATTGATGCCACCATGTACGGAATTTGGGTTTGAAAGGCACTCCATCCTAGCTGGTCGGAAAGTGTTGAAGCGATGACTCCCCAAGAGTAGAGGAATCCTAAAGTGAGGTTGACGCCGAAACCGGCAATGACCACCGTCCAGGCCTTGCGGATGTTGTTCACAGCTGATTGTCCTCCTTGGGAATAGTCCAGGATAAGCCAAGATCAGTAAGTGCGAGAAAATAGGGGATTGCCGGAGCGATGTCGTTGCTGGGGATACGGAGTGTACGGAAGGAAGGAGCTAAGAAATACAAGGATTTTCCTTGAGTGGTGCACGCGTCAAAAGTTTGTTTCTGTGGTCTTTGGGAAACACGGCTGGAATATTTTTCCATGTTCAGGCCCATGGGAATTTCGATTCCATTGGGGATGGCAGAGATTCGACGTACCGTCTTCCCGCCTCAAAGGCAATGAGGTTTTGGGAGAGATTTTTCCCAGCCAGTATCTTCTCGACCGCTTTTTTCCAAATACATAAATCGTTAACCGGGAAGATCGCGCTCAGTCCCCCCAAAAGTACCGTGTTGGTGGTACGGATATCACCAATCTGGAGGCTGATTTCGGTAACATTGAGAGGAATTACGGTAAATCCGTGGGTCTGAAGTATTTTGGCGATTTCTTGAGGATACTGTTTCATTTCAATGCCCGGTGGACATATACGGATGGTGTTGAGGAGAACGATGCCACCCTTTTTGAGGTATTGGAGATAACGTAGAGTTTCCATTTCCTCAAAGGCAAGCATGAAGTCTGCTTCGCCTTTTGAAAGGAGCGGAGCGTACGCCTCTTTTCCAAAACGCAGATGAGTCACAACGCTCCCACCACGCTGGGCCATTCCGTGAACTTCAGATTGTCTTACAAGGAATCCGCTCTGAAGTAGGACCTCAGCAATGATTTCGCTCGCTTTGAGAATTCCCATTCCTCCGACTCCGCAAAGGATGATGCTCCCTTTCATGGCGTTTGTACCTCTTTAATGGCTTCAAAGGGACAAAGTTGGGCACAGATGCTGCATCCAGCACAACGCTCGAAAATGATGCGAATGACATCTCCATTTTCGATGGCGGGACAACCAGTGCTCACGCACAGGCCACAGTGAAGACAGAAGGTATCCTGCACAGCAAAAGGGGTATGCCGTTCTCTCTTTTTGAGTTGACATAGTCCTTCGATAATGAGGAGGGTGGGGTGCTGAGCGAGAAAGGCTTCCTGAAGCAGGGTACGTAATTTTTCGATGTGGTAGGCATTGACCCGTTCGACCCGGGGAATCCCAATGGCTTGTCCCAGAGCCGGAAAGTCAAGGCGCACAGTATCTTCCCCAGAAAGTGTTTTCCCCGTGGCAGGATGTTCTTGTCCACCAGTCATGGCCGTGGTGCCGTTGTCAAGAATGAGGACCACAATGGGGGTTTTATTGTATACAACATCAATCAGTGGTGGAATACCGGCATGAATAAAGGTTGAATCACCGAGCACAGCCACGACTGGGCGTTCAGGATGAGCGAGTTTAATGCCCTCAGCCATAGAAATGGAGGCACCCATGCAGATGCAGGTATCCATGGAGGAAAGCGGTGGCAAGGTTCCTAAGGTATAACAACCGATATCGCCACAAACGGTGGCACTCAGGTCTTTCAGGACCTTGAAGACACCGCGATGTGGGCAACCGGCACAGAGGACCGGTGGTCGGGGAAGATATTCGTTCACTTCCACATATTCTCGTTTCTTTTCCGGAAACAGGCATTCGATGATGGTATCAGGTGTAATCTCGCCAATACCGGGAAACAGATTTCTTCCCTCAACCGGTATTCCCAGCGCTTTGAGTTCTCTTTCCCAGATGGGGTCCAGTTCCTCAAGAATGACAAGTCGCTTAACCTGTTGAGCGAATTCCCGGATTTTTTGCACTGGTAAGGGGTAGCCAACCCCTAATTTGAGGATGGAAACCGAAGGAGCGATTTCCCGGAGGTAGTCGTAGAGGACTCCCCCCGTGATGATTCCCAAAGATGGGTCGCGAAGCTCTACTTGATTGAGGGGAGTTTCTTCGACCCATTGCTGGAGTTTCTGTAGCCGTTCTTCCAAAACTTTTCGCCGTTCGCGGGCAAACGCCGGAATCATCACAAACTTTGGGGCACACTTTTGGTATGGTCGCACCGGAACTGTTTCTCGTTCTCCGATTTCTACCACACTTCTACTGTGTGAAACCCGGGTGGTGGAACGGATGAGCACCGGAGTATCGAATTCTTCTGAGATGGTAAAGGCCAGGCGGGCGAAAAGCAGTGCTTCCTGGCTGTTGGCCGGTTCAAGGTAGGGAACCTTGGCAAAGAGAGCATAGTTTCTGGAATCCTGTTCATTTTGGGAAGAATGCATTCCTGGGTCATCGGCTACGATGCAAACAAATCCGGCGTTAACCCCGGTATAGGCCAGAGTCATCAGGGCATCGCTGGCGACGTTTAATCCCACGTGTTTCATGGTTGCCAGTCCTCTTTTTCCTCCAATCGCAGCTCCAGCGGCGACTTCAAAAGCAACCTTCTCGTTTGGACACCATCGGGAATGAACGGTGGAATACTTGCTGAGGAATTCAAGAATCTCGGTACTCGGTGTTCCGGGGTAACCGGCCGCAACTTCTACGCCACCTTCATAAGCCCCCCGGGCAAAAGCTTCGTTACCGAGCATGATTTTTCTTTGGGTTCTTTCTCGTTCCAAAGATGGTAACCTCCCGCAGGTTTTTTTCTGGATTGTAAGGGAAGAAAGGAAGAAAGTCAAATACCCGTTGGACGAGTACCCCAAGCAAAAATGTCTTTGAGAAGAATGGAGAGCGAAAGACAGCGGTTCTACGTTAAGAGTTATTTAGGCTATTTATTGAATTCCTTGCTTTCTGTGTAATTACTGTAAGCGTTCTTTTCCAAAAATCTGCTTGAGGAGGGATTTTTATGAAAAGATTCTGTTGGTTGGTGGTTATGGTTTTCCTGGGTATTTTTGCTTTTCAGTTTCAACTCTGGGCACAGGAAATTGTTCTGATGCACGATAAGGGAGGTGCACCTGACTGGCAAACCCTGTTTACCGAAATGGCCAGGATCTGTGCTGAGGAACTGGGAATCGCGTTCACGCCCACTCCTTTTCCTACTACGGATGTATTTATGTCTGCAGTGAGGACCGCTCTTCCAACTGGTAAGGCGCCGGAACTTTTTACCTGGTGGTCGGATTTTCGTATGAAACCGCTGGTGGATACCGGACTTGTGGAAGATGTGACAGCTCTGTGGGAAAAACACAGGGATGAGTACGATTTGGCCTTCAAGGATGCGTTCGAATTCGACGGAAAGGTTTATGGTGTGCCCACTAACCTGGCTTACTGGGTTGTGTATTACAGTGTTCCGGTGTTTCAGAAATTTGGGTTGGAGGAACCCAAAACCTGGGAAGAATTCATCAAAATTTGTGATGTCCTGAAGGCCAATGGTATTGTTCCCTTAGGTAGCACGGTTCAGGGAAGATGGCCCACTTTCATTTATTTTGAAGACCTCATGATTCGGACTAACCCCGATGTGTACATTGACCTCATGGTGGGTAAGGCAAAGTACACCGATGAGCCAGTCAAAAGGGTTTTTACCCTGTGGAGGGAAATGATTGAAAAAGGGTACTTTTCGGATCCGGCTACTGACATTTTTGCCGATTATCCCCGTCTTATGGCTCAGGGCAAAGCAGGTATGATTTTGATTGGGAACTGGTACGAGGGTCAGTTAATTCAGATGGGACTTACGGTTGGGAAAGACGTGGGTGCTTTTATCCTTCCTTCCATTGATCCCAAGGTGGGAAAGGTCATTATTTATGAAGCAGCACCCATGCTTCTTGGTAAAAATGCCCCCGGTAAGGAAAAAGCTTTACAGATTGCCGATTGGTGGTTGAGTCCTGAGACCCAGTACAAGTGGTGTAAACTCATGGGGTTTGTTCCTGCGAATAAAAAAACTTCGGCAGATTTCCTCTCAGTACCTATGCAGAACATCGTCAAGCAAGTTGCGCAGGAAAATTATCGTCTGATTAACCGTTTCTGGGAAGCTACCCCTACTGACATCTGTGAGGAGGCGGTCGACAAGTTTGCAGAATTCATTTTGAATCCAGGGAAAATGGAACAAATCCTGGGAGATTTGCAGAAGGTTGCTGATACGTATTGGAGTTCTCATTGAAAAAGGGGGCTATATAGCCCCCTTTTTCAATGCTGGGAGGTATACAATTGGTAGGAGAGAAGCTCAGCAGTTATCTCTTTATTCTTCCGGCTCTGGCCATGGTGGTTATTTTTCTTTTGATCCCTGCTGGGTATACCGTGGTTGTGAGTTTTACCAAATGGGATGGTTTGGGTATTCCCAAGTTTATCGGTTTTGGTAATTATCTTCAGTTTGTTCGAGATCATGTTTTTCTGACTTCCCTCAGAAATACCGTTATCTGGGTTATCTTTACTCTGGCTTTTTCTGTCTTGCTGGGACTTCTGGTAGCGTATTTCGTCAACCGCATCCGTCTGGCCAATTTGTTTAAGTCTCTTTTCTACATTCCGCTTACCATTTCTGCGGTAACAACCGGTCTCATCTGGCTTTGGATGTACTCTCCAGATCTTGGAGTAGCCAATACCCTGTTACGTCTTTTAGGGTTTCCAGGCCGTTCCTGGTTGTCTGAAGTGCCTCTGAATACCTATGCCATGATCTGGGCTTGGACCTGGAAAACAGTGGGGATGAATATGGTCATTTTCCTTATTGGCCTTCAGACCATACCCACTGAACCAGTTGAAGCCTGCAAAATTGACGGAGCCACTGAGTGGCAGACATTTCGCTACGTAGTTTTCCCTATGCTTCGAACCATTACCACCGTGGTGGTAGCAATGAGTCTCATTAATTCGTTCAATATCTTTGATATTATCTATGTGATGACGGACGGTGGTCCATATCGTTCTTCTGAAACCCTGGCTGTGTCGATGTTTCGGGAATCGTTTGTGCTTTTCCACATGGGTTACGGAGCAGCCATTGCCATTTTTCTTTCGGTGGTGGTTCTTTTTGTTTCCTGGATATACGTCCGGGAAGTGACCAAACGGGAAGTTCACTATTGAGGAGATAGAACTATGAAAACAAGGAACCTCATTATCTATACCATAATGGTTGTGCTCGGATTTTTGTGGATTCTTCCCATCTGGCCCACCCTGCTTTTGGCCTTCAAGAGCAATCAGGAGTTTGGAGCGCAAAAATTCTGGCAATTACCCTCCCGGAACTTTTTTGGTCCTAACCTGGTGAAAGCTTGGAATCAGGCCAAACTGGGAAGGTATTTCATCAATAGCCTTATTTATGGCCTTTTGGGATCCTGGGGAGCCATATTCCTTTCTTCTTTGGCATCTTTCAGTATTGCCAGATTGAAAGTCAAAGGTGCTTTCAGCTGGTTTTTCATCATCTGGAGTGGAACCATTTTCCCTTTTCAGATTTATCTCATTCCTCTTTTCAAGATGTATATTTCCACGGGTCTTTATGATACCTTTTTCGGCATGAGCCTTTTCTATATTGCTATTTGTATTCCTTTCTGCACGTTTATTTTCCGAAACTATTTTTTGACCTTGCCTGGAGAGGTTCTGGAAGCAGCGAAGCTCGACGGGTGTTCCAACTTCAAAGTGTACTGGAAAATATATCTTCCGCTTTCCAGGTCAGCCATTGCGGTTCTGTTTCTCTTCCAGTTTACCTGGATATGGAACGACCTCATGTTTGGAATGGTCCTTACCCGCTCTGCCGGTGTTCGGCCAATCATGGTGGGTCTCGCGCAGCTCCAGGGTTTTCGGGCTGGTTCGGGAACCGACATTCCCAGCCTTATGGCCGGAGCGCTTATGGCGTCTGTTCCCACCATTCTCCTTTTTGCGCTGTTGCAGCGGTACTTTATTGAAGGGATGCGCCTGACCACAGCCGGCGAATGAAAGGGTTGGAAATTGCCCCAGGTGGATGAGCCTGGGGCAAAAGAGTTATTCTCCAGGGTCTTCAACTTCAGGGAAGCCGTCGCAAGCGATGGCCCCTCCGTCCACAGGAATGATGGCTCCGTTTATGAAATCTGAAGCATCGGAAGCCAGGAAAACCACTATGCCAAAAAGGTCCTCACGATTGCGAGCTCTTCCCTGGGGAATTCTTTTTTGCAGGGCCTGGTAGAAATTTTCTTTTTGCAGATGAGGTACAGTAAGGTCTGTCCAGCACCAGGTGGGAGCAATGGCATTGACACAGATTCCCTCTTTTACCCATTCACAGGCCATAGACATGGTCATGAGATTGACTGCTGCTTTGCTGGCGGCATACGCGGGGTCTTTGGGTCTTCCCACTGAACCTTGCAAAGAAGAAATGTTGATGATTTCCCCCTTTTTCTGCTTCAACATTACTTTGGCGGCTTCCTGAGCACAGAGGAATGTTCCTTTGGCGTTAACGTCCATGATGTACTCCCACAGTTCCAGGGGGAATTCAGTAATGGTTTGTACATCGGCAAAACCGGCGTTGTTGATGAGGATGTTAAGGCGTCCAAATTCTTACACCACCTGAGCCACCATTTTTTCTACCTGTCGTTTGTCCCTTACTTCAACTTCGACGGCCAGGGAATGCCTTCCCATGGCGGAGATCTCCCGAGCTACTCTTTCTACGTTAGCAAGGGTTTTCCCGGCGACGGCTACATGGACCCCGGCCCCGGCAAGAGCGTAGGCCATGGCTTCCCCAAGGCCTTTGCCACCCCCAGTCACTAAGGCAACCCTTCCTTCTAGAGAGAAAAGACGAAGCACGCTCTGAGCTTTCAGTGCTAAGCTCTCCATGTTATCCTTCCTTATTCAGGAATCTGATTTTTTTCTGATGATTTCCTCGGCCTCTTTGAAGAGGTCCGAAACACAGTATCCACTTTCACTGGGCATGTTCACTCCATTGCCACTGTATATCCAGATAAATTCCAGGGGGTTCCAAGAAGGGATTGCGAAGCCAGTGTGTTTCCCCCACCGCGGCGAACTGGACGTCACCAGGGGTGAGAAGGTACTCTTTATCCCCACTTCCGGCAACGCCTTTGCCACTAAGACAGTAAAGGACTTTCTCGGCGTAAAGATGAAAGTGGGAATCATGATAGGCTCCGGGAAAGAAAACCGAACGACCCACCACCACCATTTTGGAACCGGTAGTTTCCTTGCACACGATGAGTTCGGTTTCCATCTTACCGTGGAGTCCGGCCCAGTTGCTGAGTTCCATGGGTGGTATTTCCCGCCAGTTAACCAGCCGGAGCTGGCCGTCGGGGAACTCCTAAATTTTTCGAGGTAAATTGGGTTTCAAACGTTTCATGGTATCCCTCCTCCGAGAGAGTGATAAAAATATATAAAAGAGGGATAGTATTTTATAAATAGTTAATAATATAACAATGTGCTATCATTTCGGGGTCGGGTTCATTGCGCTGTGTGAAAGAAAGGTGGAATTTTATCTTGTATCTTCTTCGGTGAAGACCATCACATCTTCTGGGGTTTCCCCCTGGTGCTGGATTACTTCCACACCTTCTTCCTGCGATAGATCGATTTCTTCTGGGGTGAATGTCATCACCTCTTCGCTGGTTTCTTCTTCGGTAAATACCATGATTTCTTCGTCTATCTCAGTTTCTGTATTTTCTTCAAGGAAGCCTATAGTTTCATTACCGCTTTCGGTTTCTTCTTCACCGAGCAGTGCTTCCTCGAAAGCCAGTTCCTGGCTAATGAAGAATTCCTGAATATTGCCGAAATTGGCAATTTTTTTTCCAAAGAAGCGGTGTTCCGGGGAATGAGACCGGTACAGAGAATAGGTGAGAATCAAATGGTCAAGGACTTCGACGGTGGCAAAGCCTTTTCCGATCTCCCGGTATCCACTGTGAAGGTCAAGGCGTAGAAAAATTGGACGATAGTGTTCTGCCCATTTTTTAGAACGGCAGGTATCCTCATAGTGGACGAGCGGATCAAGGTACTCAATTGAATAGATATTAAACTTTCCTTTCACTTCCTCTCCCGGAAGTTCTGTGATGGTGAGGAATCGTCTCTCCCGGTTGAGTATTTTCTGGACGTCGCGAGCGCGCATAAGGCTGAGTTCGAAATAGGGTGAAAAGTGGAGAGTTTTTTCTTCGGCACTGAGAGGTAAAATCTGGCCCTGACAAAAAACCCAGTTGCTCCAGCTTTCCTGCCAGTATTTGAGGTGCTTTCCAAATTTAGGAAGATAGGTGTCACAGGAAAAACTTTCCTCAGTTCGATAGGCTTGACGCCAGGCCTTAGACCGAACCTGGATGAGGCGAGCCCCACTCAATCCTTTCCCACCCAGGCTCAGAACCTTCTGGTGAATCTGGGCGTGGTAGGTTTTTTTGGACACCTCGCGCAACGTCACCCAGAGCCATTCTTCTTCCCCATCATCTCCTTGGGCTTGAATGGTAAAATGCCAGTATGTGGCAGCTTCGATGCCGATGCTGGGAAAGACCACAAAAAAGGCAAGAAGCAGCAAACCTGGAAAGACAAAAACCCACCGCACTTTCCCCCTCCCCTGCATGATGGTTCTACTAACGAAAACTGACTTTCGGCTGGTTTATTCCCAGAGAATTTTCCTCAAGAAGGTTTAATAATTGTTCCGGCAGTTCCACTCTAAATCCGAGAGGCGATAAACTGATATAATGATTCCGGAGGGGGACGAATTGGAGGAACTTCTTGATGTCTTTTATTCGTATTTAAAGGAAAAAAGGAGTATTGACTTTACTCTTTACCGTCAGGATACCGTTTTACACGGGATACGGTTCCGCCTTAACGCTTTGGGGTTTGAAGATTATTCGTGCTACCTTGACTATCTCCCAGAACATTATGAGGAAATAGATGTCCTTCTTCGGTGGCTGGTTATTAATGTGAGCGAGTTCTCCCGGGGATCTTTGACCTTTGCAGTGCTTGGAGAGATTGTTTTGCCAGAGCTTTGCAAGCAGTATACAGGGAAACAAATCAGGGTGTGGAGTATTGGTTACGGTGAAGGAGGAAGAGCCATATTTGGTAGCTATTCTTCTAAGGGAGTTGATGCCGGAAAACACGATTTTGGAGCCATTGATTGTTGCTACTGACGTAGACCTGGGTGCTCTGGGGGAGCCCAGAAAAGCCGAGTACGAAGGTAAGGCCCTGCGGGAAGCCAAAAAGGTATACCTTGATCAGTACTTCCGGCAAAAGGGAGAAAAGTATGTGCTTTCAGAAGGGATCAGGAAAATGGTGCATTTTGTATATCATGATATTACGAATGGTACGATTCCCAGAGAAGATGTATTTTCGAACTATCATCTGGTCCTGTGTCGGAATGTGATTATATATTTGAAGCGGGAGATAGCGGGGAGGGTGTTTAGGACCGCGTCGCGCTCTCTTTTCCCCTAATGATATCTTGTGTTGGGAGAAACAGAAGTTTTGCCTAAAGATATGGTGACGGAGTACGGGGAAGTTATTCTCCGGAGTAGGGTTTTTCAGAAAATGGGGTAGAGATGAGATTTACGAGGAGAAAAGCGATCTTTTTCCTGGATTGCCCTCAAAGAGGTGTTCTTCGGTATCCTCCCCTTTTTACTGTTTCTCCTCTATGTTCAGTTTATTTTTACAGGGATGCTGGAAAAGGATGCATTCCAGAGAGAAAAAAATCATCTTCAGGTCATGGTTAAATCTTTTTCAGGACAATTCGAAAAGGTGCTGAAATTTGGAGAATCGTACGCTGCCCGTCCTTCTTTGAGGGTTTCCTTGGTGGAAACAGATTGGAAGGAGGTTACCAAGCATTTAGAAAATCTGGTAACCATTTCAGGGGTAATCAAGTCTGCTCTGGTTTTGTCTCCCGAAGGGAATGTCTTGGTACAATATCCTGAGGGAGAGTGCCTCCGGAAAGTAATGTAGCTCACCAGGTCTGGTTTCGGAAATTTGTGCAAACCTGGTCTCCTTTGTCAGGCTTTTTTACCCTGATGCCGGGTGAAGCCCTACCATACTTGTGCTGACTCCTGTGAAATCTGTTGGAATAGATAATGCGGCTGTTTTGCTCATGGTGTATCCGGAGAGTTACCTCGAAGTGATGGTGGCGAGAATAAAAGTTTCCCCAGAGGAAATAATTGTGATCACCGATAAAAAAGGAATGTGGTTTACCACTCTGGGGGAGTGTTTGGTGAGGAATTTCCCGTGATTATCGGCATTAAGCAAGGCGAAGCGAAAAGAGAGAGATAATGTATGACCCTCTGAGGAAAGAAGAAGTGGTAGTTGTTTATGGTTTGCTGGAGACACCGGGGCTTGGATTGATCGTTCAACGACCACTGAGGGCTATCCTTGCCTCGCTGCGGCCTCTTCGTGACAGCATATTATTTTTTTGTTATGTGCGTGGTCCTGCTCAATGGGTTTTTGCTTACCGGAGGACAGTGCTTGCTGAAGCTTTGCGACGGAAAGAGAAGGCGGAAAGGATATACGCTGACTTTCTGGCTCTTTTCAACAAAGGTTTTGAGCACATGGAAGATCTGGGTGTTGAGGTATTATCGTATCTCAACCGGTGCGGATACGTGGATTGAGGCGTGATGTATCGTGTGGAAGGAGAGGAGATCGAGGCGGTAGCTTCTTTTGGGGTTGAAAAACCGCTTGAGCCAGATAGAATGATTTATGAGTGTATTTCATGGACATCCAGATGCCGGCTATGGACGCCCTGACCGTTATCAAAATTCTCAAAGATAATCCTTCTACCCGGGGAATTAAAATTATCGCTGTTACCTCTTTTGCTATGAAAAGCGAGCGGGAAGAGATTGTGTGTGCCGGAATGGACGGTTATTTGGCCAAACCAATCCATACTAGGGAATTGATGGAACTCGTCAAAAAAATTATGGGGGAAAGGAGCTAAGGGGGATGACGAGTGGCAAACCCAGGATTCTCTGCGTGGATGATGAACCTTCGAACCTTGTTTTGCTTGAGGCGTTGCTGGTACCACAGGGGTATGAGATCGTGAAGGTTGAAAGTGGTAGAGAAGCACTGTTCCGGCTCAATGAAGAGCATTTTGACGTAGTGCTTCTTGATGTCATGATGTCTGAGATGGATGGTTTTGAAGTGTGTCGAAAGATTAAAGAGGATAAATCTTTGCGGAACATTCCTGTGGTGATGATTACCTCTCTTACGGCCAAAGAAGAGCGTATCAGAGCCATTGAGGCTGGGGCAGAGGATTTCCTCTCCAAACCTTTTGATAAAGCTGAGGTGCTGGCGAGAATCAAGATGCTTTTGCGTGTCAAGGCTCTAAATGACCAGCTCAATTCCGCCTATGCAGGCATTATGCACCTTACATCTTTTGGTAAGAACCTGATCCGGACGTTTAAGCCGGTGGAATTTGATTTCATTGGAGATGTGGACCGCATTCTGGTGAGCCAGAATATTGCGCAAAAACGCGAAAGATCGAGAGAAACCGGAACTCCTTTTTCTTGGTATTCCTGACCGCAAGGGGGCCTGCCAGTGGCATCAATACCATTTTGCCTTTGATAAGGTGGAGAGAAATCCTGTTAACCTTGGGTATTTACCCATCTTGCCTTCCGAAACCAGGATTCTTTTCTATAACCAGGATATGGAAGAAGACTCCCTTGTCATGGCTCTGCGTGGGCGTTTGAGTCTTTATGACATTAAGATTTCCAATATGGTGGGCTATTTTAGTCACCACCTGGTGGTGGTGGCGTTGAACTATGGAAGGCCGGTTTCAGAGTACGATGCATCGGTTCTTGATCATCTGGTAATGCAGTGTCTCTTTTTTCAATCTCTCGCAGGGCAGATAAGAGAAACTGAAGAAGCTTTTGTATGTACCGTTTTTGCTTTGGCCCGGGGAACAGAGGTCCATGATGAGGATGTGGGGAATCTATTTTGCGAGTCGGTGAATACAGTGCTCTTATCGCCAAGTGGCTGGGAATGGAAGAAAGGTTCATTAACGGGATTCGACTGCAGGCGGCTTTGCACGACGTGGGAAAGATCCATCTTTCCCCAGAGATCTTCCAGAAGCCCGAAAAATTAACTCCGGAGGAGTGGGAAAAGGTCAAGCAGCACACCATCTATGGGGCAGTAATTATTGGCGAACATGCCAAGTTGAAAATAGCACGAAACATTGCTCTCTTTCACCATGAACGATGGGATGGGAGTGGATATCCCAAGGGATTGAAAGGGGAGGAAATACCCATTGAAGCCAGAATCGTCAACATTGTGGACCATTATGATGCCCTGCGAAGCAGAAGGCCCTATAAACCTGCGTTTGACCATGCGACGGCTTGCCGGATCATCCTTCAGGGAGACGGGCGGACCATGCCCTCTCATTTTGATCCCACCGTCCTCAAGGCGTTTGAGGAGACAGAACGTGAGTTTGCAAAGATCTATGAGAAAATGAAAGAAGGGAAAAATCAGCAGTTTCACACTGGGTTCTTTCTCAGGTGATTTTGAAAATTTTACAGGATTTTTTCTTTCTACCCTCTAAAGTTTTTGCCTTCCCGGTCGATAATCATAAATAGGAAATGAAAGGGTAAACTCTCCGAAAGGGGAGGGCACAAAGCTACGGACCTAAAGCGGAAAGCCATGGTGGCCGGGCTGCCAAGTTCCTTATTTTTTTGGACTTGCCAGGAGCGCCCCTCCCCCTCTTCGGAAAGAAGGGGGTGTCGTGATGAAGAAATGGTACAGTCTCATGGTGGTAGGATTTGTAGTTGTGCTTCTTGCTGGTTGTGCGCCACAGCTTGGGGTAGTACCTTCCAGTCCTGATCTAGATAGTGGGGTGTCCGCTCGTTTTGTTGAGAATTCTACCGCTCGCATTCTCCTTGATGTTCCCTTTTTGCCTCAGGTTCCTCCTGGGGATTGGAGTAATACCAGAAATTGTGGGGTTGCTTCGGCGGTGATGATTAAGGCCTATTATTATGGGACTACACCTACTCCCCAGGATATTATGGCGGCTGACGAGTGGTTGAACGCCCGGTTTGGTCTCCCCATCAATAACTATAACGGCGGTTTTACCAATGTATTTTATATCCGTTCTTTTCTCGAGTTTCAGGGTATTTCTGCTCGAATCGGGATGGGAAACGTCGAACTTTTGCGGTCTTTCCTTAAGGAAGGGAAGCCAGTGCTCGTGGCCGTCTTTTCCAATATGAGTCCTGGTGGAGCCAAACATGCCATGCTGGTGGTAGGGATTACGAACGATTCAGTGGTGGTCCATGACCCGGGAAAGACAAGCGGGGCCAACAATATGTATCCTCTTTCGCAGTTTCTGAGTTGCTGGCAGGCTCAAAATAATTGGTACGTTACCATTGACTGAGTAGGGGGAGGAGATTGACCCTACTCAATTTAGTGAAAATTAGTCCTTCCCACTTCTGCGATTAGGAAATTTTTCCTATAGTTTCGTTTTCTGCTCTGGTTTATACTTAAGGAAAATAATAACTTTGGTCTGGGTGAAAACGTTGTTGCGGAAAATATTGATGTTGATTTTCCTGATTTTCCTTTCAGGGTGTACTCCTTTTTCCTGGCAGGACCGTTCCGGAGGAAAGGGAATGGTAGTTCGGGGAAAGCTTGTCCTCCCCTTCCCGTATTTTTCGGATTTTTGTCGGAATGGAGGGCAAGGGGGAGAATACCCACTTCCCTTCGCCCGCATTATAGTAGGGGGTGAAGAGGGCGACAGCATGGAGGGTTTTGCGGATTGCTCTGGAGTATATGAAATTCAGGGGGTAGTGAACGCCCACTGTATTCTCTATGCCCAGCGGGAGGGTGTGGTGGTTGCCAAAGGGATTTCGGACCTCCGTTCTGATAGGATCAACGAAACTGGCGTCGTCAATGCTTATTCCACGGCCCAGGTGGCGATCTTTGAAGCTGCTTTCAGATTATATCCCCAATCGGTTTATTTTCGTGATATTCCTAATTTTATCCCTAGCAAAACCCTAGTAAAGCTGGTCGAAGAAGCGCTCCAAAGAGGAGAGAATCCTCTGGAGAGCCAGGACGTACGGGAAGAGGCTCACCGTTTGATTGATGTGTGGTTTGGGGGTTAGGATGGTGAAATACCTGGAGGACCAGACTGCAGGAAAGTAAAATTTGTTTTTTCCTGACTTTTCAAAGTTGACAGAGGACGTATTTACCGGTATCCTAATGCAGGGTTCGGTATGAGAGGGAGAATTCGGATCTATTTCTGGAGGTCAAAAAGTCCATCTTTCCCAGTGAGGGAAGGATGGACTTTTTTGTTGGACCTTTAAGGGGGGCTTGTGGCTTGAGTACGTGGTGTCATGCCCATCTTTTGGGAATCAGGAACTTGAGCAGGGAAGACATTACATATTTGTTGCAAAAAGCGAGTCGCTTTCGAGAGTTTTTAGGGGATTCTCCAAAAAACTGTGAAGCATTGCAAGGGTACCTCCTGGTTAATCTTTTCTTTGAGCCGAGTACCAGGACCCGTACTTCCTTTGAAATTGCTGGGAAACTTTTGGGAATGCAGGTGGTGAATGTCGATATAGAGGTGAGTAGCCTTCGGAAGGGCGAGAGCTTGAGAGACACGGTTCTCACTCTGGGAAGCCTCAGGCCGGATGTTCTGGTGGTGCGTCATTCTGCAAGTGGAGTGCCTGAGTATCTGGCGCAATTTTCTCCCTTTCACATTGTGAACGCGGGAGACGGACTTCGGGAACATCCCACGCAGGCTCTACTCGATTTGCTAACGATTCAGCGTTTTTTTCACCGTTTTGAAGGCCTGAGAATGGCCATTGTGGGCGATGTTGCGCACAGCCGG